>CAZLXK010000164.1:0-6165 GCA_964563305.1 uncultured Treponema sp. | reverse complement strand
AGATGTGTAAATGAAAGTAAATCAAAGTTTTAACGCTGGCGCCACAAAAAAAATTTCCACAGAAAACGCTTTAGAAAAAGCAATAAATAGCAACTTTACGAACAAAACTGCTGAATCTCAATCAGAAACAGAAAGTTCAAATCTTTCGGCAAGTTCTTTAAACTTACAAAGTTCTTCGGAAAATTTAAATTCCGCAAGTTCATCAAATAATTCAGAAAATTTATCAGCAAAAACTGAAAATTCTCAAAATTTAGAATCAGAAAATCAAACAAAAACAAGTAAAAAAAATCTTTCTCGCGAAAAAAGCGACACTTTTCCAGTTTATCTTGCTCAAGGCGAACGTGCTCCTTACAAAGCATTTTGTGCAATTCAAAACGTTTCTATGAATCATTTTGTAGTTTGTGCAATGGATTATTTTAAACAAGAAATCGAAAACGGCAAAGTTGAAATTACAAAGCATGGCTACAAAAGGAGATAATTCATGAGCGATGATTTAATGCAAACAAATCTTTTTCCTTCAGAAAACACAGAAAATTCTGTAAAAAAATTCAGAAGTTATCTTTCAAGTCCATTTATTGCAGCCGCACTTCCGCAAAAAGATGTAAAAAAAAATGTATTCAAGCGAAAATATAACAATATTGAACTAAATCTTACAAGCGACACAAAAGTTCCTTTTGGAAAAAATGGCAGACTTTTGCTTTCAATTCTTACAACTCACGCAGTTTTAGGAAAAAGTTCTGGTCCAGAAGATCAAATTGTAATCAAATATAATTCTTTGCAGCAACTTCTTGATGAACTTCAACTTCCTAAACAACGCGGAAAAGAAATTAAAGAACAACTTGAATGTTTTTCTGGTGCAACATTTGTTTTTCGCGAAAAGATTGTAAAAAATCTGCAAAATGTGCTTTTTAAAGATTTAATAAAAGATGATGAATTTAACGGAGAAAATGTAACTGCAACTTGGAATTCTTCGGGCGTAATTCCTTTTTTTGACGGATTTCAATATGTTGATTTAGAAAATTCTGAACAAGAAAAGCGAACAATTGGAATCACAATCATTTTATCAAAATCTTTTAGAAAATTATCTCAAGAACACGCAGTTCCTATTGATTATACAGTTTACAAAAATATAACTTCAGTTGTGGGAAAAGATTTGTACGCTTGGTTTGTTTATAGAAATAATAGTTTGCAAGAAGGCGAGCCGATTCATATTTCAAGAAAATCTTTAGTTGACCAATTTTTGCCTGTAAAAGAAGATTCTTATGAATCAGAAGAACGTGTAAATTGGAATACAATAAAAGAGCAAATCAAAAATATTAAGGAAAAATATTATCCAAAACTAAAAGTTACAATCGACAAAAATAATGATGGAATTACTTTGTACAAAAGTGAACCAGCAATCAATGAAAATGACAAACGTTATATGTTGGTTTCTTCGACACTTTGATTTTTAAATTTTATTTTTGCTGATGATTTTGAAAATTTTTTGAGTAACAAAAAGTCAACGAATTTACACATTATCCACAGAGAAACTATTTGCTTTTATATAACTATTTGTAACTATTTGTTTCTATAGAAGATATTGAAAATTTGTTACTCAACGTTGAAAATTTGTTACTTTGAATTTTTGAAAGATTTGTAATTCTTTATAATATAAGAAAATAAAAGTTTTGTTAAGCGTTGAAAATTTGTTACTAAAATTTAAGATTTCCACTCAATTTTTGTGTAAAAGCGTTGAAAAATTGGAACTTTCTGTTGAAAAACGTTGAAAATTTGTTACTTGATTTTTTTGTTAGCAAAACTTTATTTTTCTTGTCACGATTCTATGATTTTTTTATCACTTCTGAATAAATTTTATCTTTAATGATTATTTTTTAATTTTTTTTATGGATTTTTGACTTTTTTGCGTTTTATAAAACCTTTTCATTTAGTTTTAAAATCTTGAATAACAAAATTTATTAAAATTAAAAGTAGATTGTTGCTAAATTTTGCGGATTTTTTGGCAATTTACGTTTATAAAATCAAATTTTAGCGTTGAAAATTTGTTACTCGTCAAAGAAATTTAAAAGATTTTTGTTTGCGTTGAAAAGTTGTTACTTAACTTTTATAAAAAAGTAGACAAAATTTTACTTCTTAAGTGAAATTTTTGTGGAAAAATCAGAAAAACGTTGAAAATTTGTTACTCAATCAAAACCAAGAAATAAAAGTTGCGTTGAAAAATTGTTACTCAGATAAATATTCTTTTGTGTTCATAATTTTTAAGTGAAGTGGACTTAATCCTGAAAGAACAAGTTCTGTAGCGTTTTCTTTTTCTTTTGTTAAGCCAGAAACGGCGTCGCTTAAATAAATTGTGTAAATTCCTTCATCAATCAACGCAAAAACTGTAGAAAGAACGCAACATTCTGCAACAACGCCTGCAATTACAACGCGAGAAGCTTTTTTTGCACTTTCTAAAACTTCTGGAATTGCAAGCGAAGAATAAACGCTTTTTGTGTAAACTGGAAATTTTTTTGATGTGGCGGAAAGTTCTTGAATCATTTGGTTTGCGTAAAAGTCAGAATTTACGTTGGCGTAAGTTTTATTATAATTTTTCCAAACGCCTTTTGGATTTTTTTCATTTGCGATGAATTTTGTAAAAATCACATTTTTTGCACCAGAATTGATTATTAAATTTATATTTTGTGCGGCGAGACTTGTGTTTAGACATTCCCATTTTCCGTTTTTTTTGTAAACATTTTGCATATCGGTAACAAGTAATAAATCGTTTTCTTGCATTTTATTTTCCTTGATTTTTTTATATTTTATAAAGTGAATTGTTTGCGTTCAAGCGAGTTTTTTAGTAAAAGTGGTTTCGACTTGGCGGATACTGAGCAACGTCGAAGTGCAACCACCGGAGAATGATGTGCCGACACCGTGATATTTGAAACTTTTAAATATGAAATTTGTTTTTATTATAGGAAGAAATATGAAAAAAAGTTTTTTAGTTTTTAATTTGATTTTTTTAGTAAATTTTTTGTTTGCTCAAGTTCAAGGAAATCAGGAAAATCTTTTTGTAAGAAATTCTGATTTAGAAAAATTTGATTTTTCTTCGGGAAAATTAAATGCTCAAGATTTCTTAACTGCGAGTTTTATTGCTTCGGGCTTAAATTTGGAAAATTCTTTAACTTATGTAGAAAAAGCGGAAAATCTTTTTAATCAGTTTAAAAATCAATATTTAGAAAATCAAAATTTCAGCGAAAATTCTTCTGAAAATCAGCAAATCAATCAAAATCAGCAAACTAGTCAAGATGAAGAAAATGCGAAAAATGCACTTTCGTTTCTTTATGAAAATTTATTTACAAGATATTCGGAACTTCAAACTTTAGTGAACGTTGCTTTTGACAATGGAACTTATAATTGCGTTTCTTCTGATGTGATTTATGTTTATTTTGCTAAGAAAATGGGACTGAATGTTGTGAGCGTGGAAACTCCAGAGCATGCTTTTTGTTCGATTTATTTTGGTTCGACTTCGCTCCCTAACCTTGCTTCGACTTCTGGCAATTCTAAAAAAGTTGATGTAGAAACGACAAATCCTTACGGTTATAATCCGGGCGAAAAACAAAACTTGTCGCAAAGAAATGCTTGGGTTGTGGTTTCGCAGAGAAAATATCGAAATCGGCACGAAATTTCTGACGCAAGATTAGTTTCGCTGATTTACAATAACCGAATTTCAAGTTTGCAAAGGCAACGAAGAAATTTGCAGGCGGCTCAACTTGCTTTTGACGCAATGTTTGTTCAAAATTATAGCGATGAATCAAAAAATTTGTTTTTTCATTGCATAGACAATCATATTGCGGATTTGGAAACTTTAAGGCAGCGAGATGAAGCTGTAAAATTTATTCGGCAAGCGATTTCTCAGTTTGGAAAAGAAAATATTTTGAGTCAAAATGTAACTGCGGTTGTAAATAATAAAATTGGCGAACTTTTGCGACAAAATAAAACTCAAGAAGCGTTTGCTTTTTTAGATGAAAATAAAGATTTGATTTCGCAATCGGAAGTTTTGAGTTTGAATGAATCGATTACAGTGAATTATTTAAATGATTTGATTGATTCGCAAAGTTTTGAAAACGCAAGGCAAAATCTTGAAGAAAATAAGCAAAATCTTAGTTCAAAAAATTATTCAAGTCTTTTTACAAAACTTTATTCTAAGGAAGCGGACAGAATTTCTAAAGAAAATCTTTTAGAAGCGGCGGATTTTTTGAAAAATGCAACGGCAGAAACGAGAAATTCGAACTTGCAAAATCAGCGAAATGTTTATTTGCACAATTTTGAAGTTTCGGTTCATAATCGTGTGGCGACTTTGGTTAACGCGGGAAATTATGACGAAGCAAAACGAATTCTTGAAGATGCTTTGACTCAAGTTGAAAATTCTAGAATTTTGCAGAATGATTTGAATCGGCTGAATCGGATTTTAAATTAAAGGCTTGGCTTTTTGTAAATTATTAAATATGCAAGAAGTGCCAATTTGGTTTTGCAACTTTAAATAGATTCTTCGACTCTGCTTCAGAATGACAAGAATAGACTAAATTTTTAAATTCGCTCCAAAAAAATCAGAATTAACAGATTTGTTTTTTGCAATTTTGTATTATATTTTAAATAACTGAAACTTGGTTGGAGAAAATCTTATGAAATTGCATAAAATTATAAATAGTCTTTTGGAAACTGATCTTTACAAATTTTCGATGGGGCAGGCGATTTATCATCAATTTCCTTCGTATAAAACTTGCTGGACTTTTAAATGTAGAAATCAAGATGTGAAATTTACGGCGGAAATGGTTGAAGAAATTAAATCTCAAATTAAAAATTATTGCAGTTTAAAATTTAGCGAAGACGAATTGAATTATCTTTCAAAAATTGAATGGTTGCACGAAGATTACATTGATTATTTGCGTTTGTGGAATGCTCGCTACGAAGATTTTGAAATTGGAACCGACGATCCTTGCGGTTTTACTTTGGAAGCTCGCGGAACTTGGCTGAACACTTCAATGTACGAAATTCCAGTTTTGGCGATTATAAATGAAGTTTATTTTAGAATGACTTACGATTACGATAAACTCTTTGCACAATACAAGCGAAAACTTGAGGAAAAAAAGGATTGGCTGATTTCTGGAAAATATAATCTTGGCGTTTTTAGTGAATTTGGTTTGCGCCGAAGACTTAGTGCTGAAGCTCAAGATTTGGCGGTTAAAACTTTGTGTGAAAATAATCAGAATTATAAAGATTCAAAATGTATTGGAACTTCGAATGTGTTTCTTGCGAAAAAATATAATGTTGTGCCGGTTGGAACTATGGCACATGAATTTATTATGTGCGTAGGGCAGGGCAATCCTATGGTTAATCCAGCGTATTCTAATAAACTTGCGATGGACGCTTGGACTAAAGAATATGGCGTTTTGAATGGAACTTATTTGACTGACACGATTGGTGACGAAACTACGCATTTGGATATGGGCTATACTTATTCGATTTGTTTTTCTGGCGTTAGGCACGATTCTGGCGATCCTTACGAGTGGGGCGAAAATTGGATTAAACATTATGAAAAATTCTACAATAAATATCACGATGAACGAGTAAATCCAAAAAATAAAACTTTACTTTTTAGCGATAGTCTTGATTTTGAACGTGCGAGCAAACTTTATGATTATTTTAAGGACAGAATTAAAGTTGCGTTTGGAATTGGAACTTATATTGCAAATGACACAGATGTTCCGCCTTTAAATATTGTGATGAAAGTTTCTGAATGTAATGATGGCCCGGTTGCTAAACTTTCAAATTCTCAAACTAAAACTATGTGCAAAGACGCTGAATATGTGGATTATTTGCGTAAGACGATTGATTGGAGATTAAGGCACGAAAAATTGAACTGAGATTACTTGATTTTCTTATTTTAGAGAATGTTGCTTAAGTAATAGTGGCGGGCGGCTTTGCCGCCCGCCACTTTGTTGATTCACAGCCGTTAGAAATTGACTGACGCTTTTTATGGATACTTGACACTTTTTTAGCACAAGCAACGCTTTTATTGAAAAGCTTGCACTTAAGTGGCACAAATGGGTGCTTTCTTGCAGTAAATCCTAGCCCGCCGTGTAGCACCTTTAGTCTCGAGCAAGAATTTAGTTTTTTGCTAAG
>CAZLXK010000163.1:0-6179 GCA_964563305.1 uncultured Treponema sp. | reverse complement strand
AGGATGCGAATAAGTTCCGTCTTGAATTAAATCTTTTGAAGCAGGATTTAAATAATAATTAAATTCATCAACAATCACGCAATATTCGCTTAGTTCACTTTGATTTCCATTTTCGTCTTGACAATAAGCACAAATTTTGTAAAAAGTCACTTTATTTGAAACAGAAGTTAATTTTATATTTTGACCTTTGTATTCTGCAAAATCTTGAACAGAAAGATTTTTGAAGATTTTTTCCGCTTCAGCCTCGCTCGCATTGTCATTTTCGTAAGGCAAACTTTGAGCAAAGAAGATTTTTTGATTTTCAGGAGATTTTATTTCGACAAGAACTTCTTTTCTTGTGTAAGACGAAGCAGAAGATGATTCAATTTTTGGAGCAAGTGGCGGTTTTTTATCAATCAAAATAGGAACATTTACTTTTCCTTGAAAAACGTTGTCATAATAAACAGAAAAACTTAAATCTTTTGTAAAATCATCACCAAAAAAAGTATCAACTAAAACTGAACTAAAGAAATTTTGAGGAATTTTATAATCTTGATTTGAATTGTCTGGCGCAAAATAAAATTTATTATCTTCGGGAATTGAAATATTTATAGAAGAATTTTCATTTTTTTGGATTTTTAAATTCGGTTTTGCGGGAAGAACAAACTCTTGAATTGGATTTCCCATCTCGTAAGCAATAGATTGCCAGCGAATTGTGTGATTTACGCTTCGATCCAACTTTTTTTCGCTTAAATCTAAGCCCCAAAAATCATCATCAATTTGATAAATTAAATTTTTGCCAGTAAACTTAAAATTTTCCCAATCAGAAAGTTCAAAAGGAACAGTTCGCGAAACGAGTGGCAAAGAATTATTTAAAAGATTTTCGTTTGGCACAATATGAAGCACAAAATGAAACATTGAATTATTTTTGTCGCTTATTGTTATTGGAACATAACGTTCAATTAAGTTTTGAGAATCAAGATTTAAGTTTTGTGCTTTTAAGTAAGGCGGCAAATCGTTGTCGGCGGAATATAAAAATTCGCTTGGAAGATAAAATTCTGTTCCTGAATAAAAACGTTTTATTGGATTTTGCTTTATTGACTGAATAAAATCGAATGCTAGAGAATTTGCGTTGTAAGTTGAAGAATTTTTTACAGAATAATTTATTGTAAAATCAGAACGAGTTCCGTTTTTGTCTAACGCTGTGATTTTTAAAACGACATTATCAGTTTCATCAATTAAAACTGGTCCGTCATAAGCAAAACCTGAGACTAAAGGATCTGAGCCAGTTAATGAATAATAAAGTTCCACAGAATCATCGTAATTTAAAACTAAAGCCTGCAAATTTTCCCAAGTTCCTTCGCAAGGACTTAAAATATCTTTTTTAGAAAAAGCATAAATTTTTAGAGAAAAAACTAAAAATGCAAAAATAAATACAAACTTTTTAAAAAAAAATTTCATTTGCAACCTTAAATCACAAAAATCACAAAAATCACAAAAATCACAAAAAATCTAACTTAAAATCAATTTTTACTTTGCGGCTGAAAATAATGGCTCTAAAACTTGGCGAAGTTCTGGATATAATTTGTAATAATTTTCTTCTAATTCTGAATCAGTTAAGCCAACAAGTTCATGACTATTGTAATTTATCCAAGGATTTTGGTCTGGATTTTTTATATCAAATTTGCGACACCAATAATCAGGTTTTATAGGACCTTGTTCTTTGTATGAATAAATTTTGTAATCGTGAACAACAACTTTTATATTTTCTCTCGGAACACCTTTTTCTAGTAAAATTTGAACAAGACAATTTAAAGTTCTGCCAGAATCATAAATATCATCAACAAGCATAACTTTGTCGCCAGCACGAAGATAATCTGGAGAATATGTCCAACCGTCAATTCTTACAGCGTCTTGCTTGGAAACATCAGTGTAACTTCTTGCAACAACCGCCGCATACAAAACAGGTTTATGTTCTTTTGCTAAGGCAACTTTATAATATTCACTTATTACATTTGCCATGTACGCTCCGCCTCGAAGCGATGCATAAATTATATCTGGAACAAATTTATCTTCTTGGTAAATTTTATGACAAAGTTTTAAAGCGTCATTTCTAACTTCATCAAATTGCAGAAATTCTTTCATTTTAGTTCCTCATTTTTGCGAAATATTTTGTAAGTTAAATTTTTCAAAATATAAAATATAGGGCTTCTCGAAAAACTCGAATTTTATTTTTTTTTCGAGAAACCTACGAGTTTTAAGTCTTGAAATTACAAGCCTTAAAACGTCGCATTGTCAAAGTTATCTCTAAAAACTTCAGTTATTAGAGATTTCCTATACTTAAATTATAGTTAGTTTTTAGATATTTGTCGACTTAGAAAATTTTATTTTAATTTTTGATTTTGGAGCGAATTTTTTATGACAATTTTTTATCTTCAATGCTAAGAGCAAACTGCAAACAAAACCCGCTAACGAAGTTTTATTTCTTTTCGTGGTTTCGCTTTTGAATTGCAGCCAAAAAGTTGGACACTTTTGAAAAAATGGCGACAAAAATGTCGCCTTAAATCACAAAATATAGCACTCATGTGGTTTCGAGAACCTCAACCACCGTTTTTATTCTTTTAGGTAGTCCTTAATTGACAAGAGGTCAAAAACAATCGGGCTAGGTATTTTGCAAATTTTTGTAAATTCTTATTTTAACAAAGCATCTTCTTGAAGCAAAACATCAGTTTTTTGATTTTTTAAATCAGAAGGTTTTTCAAATTTTTCTATTTGAACTTGAGGCTTTGCTTCTAAAATCTTTTGTTTCTTAAGTTTTACAGAAATTTTGTCTTTTACATAATCAACAATAAATTCTTTTGGAGAATCATTTTGATTATTTTCAAAATTTTTACTAGAAAGCAAAAGATTTGCAAGTGAATCTTCAATTTCTCGCTGAATTAAACGACGCATTGGACGTGCTCCCATTGAAGGTTCGTATCCGTTTTCAATTAAATATTCTCGTGCCGATTTTTTTAGCGTAATTTTAATATTTTTTTCTGCAAGACGTTCTTGAAGTTCTTTTAACTGAATGTCAAGAATTGAACTTACTTGCTCACGATTTAAGGCGTTAAACACAACAATATCATCAATTCGATTTAAAAGTTCTGGCGACATAATGTGCTTAAGTTCTTCCAATGCACTTGATTTTATATCTTCGTAAGAAAGCAAACCATCTTTTGCCGTAGAAAATCCCATTCTTGATTCAGCGGAAATTTCGCGAGCACCAGCGTTACTCGTCATAATTATAATCGTGTTTCTAAAACTTACTGTGTGTCCCAAATTGTCAGAAAGTTCGCCTTCTTCCAAAAGTTGAAGCAAAAGATTGTAAACGTCGTGATGAGCTTTTTCAATTTCGTCCAAAAGCACAACTGAATATGGATGTTCTCGCACTGCTTCAGTCAACATTCCGCCTTCTTCATAACCAACATAACCTGGAGGCGAACCTACAAGTCGAGAAGCATTTTGTTTTTCCATATAATCGCTCATATCAATGCGAATAAGTGCATCTTCTGTGCCAAACAAAAATTTTGCTAAAGTTTTTGCAAGTTGAGTTTTTCCAACGCCTGTGGGACCTAAGAAAATAAAAGAACCAATCGGCCTTTTTGCAGAAGAAACTCCAGAGCGACTTCGTCTTACCGCAGAACTTATAAGATTTACTGCTTCATCTTGACCAACAACTTCTTTGTGAATTTCTTTTTCCATATTTACAAGACGTTCACTTTCATTTTCGTCAAGTTGCTCAACATCAATTCCAGTCATTTTACTGATTACAGAAAGCACATCTTTTGCATTTACGTGACGCTTTTCTAAGTAATTTGCATTTTTCCATTCTTGATTTAATTCATCAAGTTTTGATTTTAAGGAACTTACTTTATCGCGAACAAATGCGGCTTTTTCATAATCCTGATTTGCAACTAATTCACGTTTTTGAGCAGAAAGTTCATCAATCGTCTTTTCAATTTCATCAATTTCTGAAGGACGAACATCGCTTGCAATTTTTTTAACAGCGCCAACTTCGTCAAGAATATCAATCGCTTTGTCTGGCAAATAACGCTCAGAAATATATCGCATAGAACATTTTACAATCAGCGGAATTACATCGTCATCATAAACAACTTGATGGAATTCTTCGTATTTTGGTTTTAAGCCTAAAAGAATTTGCTCTGTGTCGGTTTCGCTTGGTTCTTGAACACTTACTTTTTGAAAGCGACGAGAAAGTGCTTGATCTTTTTCAAAATATTTTCGATATTCTTTCGTTGTTGTCGCACCTAAAATTTGTAATTCGCCACGACTTAACGCAGGTTTTAACATATTGCTTGCGTCCATAGAACCTTCAGGTCCGCCCGCTCCAATTATTGTGTGCATTTCATCAATAAAAAGAATTATATTTTTTGCTTCACGGATTTCTTTCATAATTCTTTTCATTCGCTCTTCAAATTCACCGCGATATTTTGTTCCGGCAATCATTGCAGCAAGATCCAAAACTAAAACTTTTTTATTTATAAGTTGACGCGGAACTTTGTTGTTTGCAATTTTTTGAGCTAAACCTTCCACAATCGCAGTTTTTCCAACGCCTGGCTCGCCTACAAGAATCGGATTATTTTTTGTTCGGCGACAAAGAATTTGAATAACACGAGTAACTTCATTTTCTCGACCAATCACTGGATCTAAAACATTATTTTTTGCTTCTTCAGTTAAGTCTCGACAAAAAGTTCCAAGCATTGAATCTTTGCGGATTTTTCGCTGAGAAGAACCGTCAGACATTAAAGGAACGCCTTTTGCATTTTTATCTTTTGGCAAAAAGCGCTCATCTTTTGCAGAAGAAGGAATTTTCTTTTCTACATCAAGAACAACATTTCGTGCTTGAGAATAAGAAATCGCCGCTCGCTTAAAATATTGATTTATGATTGATTTTTCTTCAACAATTGCCGCAAGTAAAATATGTTCAGTTCCAACATAATCAAGTCCCATAGATTCTGACTGAAAAGAAGCATTTTCTAAAAGACGATCAAGGCGTGCTGTTCTAGGCAAAGTTGTCATATCTTTAGAAGGAACTTTGCTTGGCAGAGATTGTTCTATAGCCAACTGCATTGTTAGAACATTTATTCGCATTTGCAATAAACTCACGTAAGCCAAGCCGTCCGCAGATTTTAAAATCGCCAAAATTATATGTTCCACATCAAGTTCTTTGCTACCAAGTTTGTACGCTTCATCTTGACCTAATGCAAAAAGTAAGCGCTGAACTCTAGGAGAAAAATTCTTTTTCATAAATTGCCTCCACTTTACAATTTAAACTGATTAAAGGAAATCTCTAAAAACTTAAACTGAAAGATTTACATCTTGAAACGCTTCTTGTAATAAAATCGCTCTAAGTCTTTCAATTTTTTTATCTTGATTATCCAAAATATCTTTTTCAAACTTAAAATTTTCGCTATTCATTACAAATTCCAAATGTCCATCTTGTATTTTTAAAAGTAATGCACACAAAGCAGAATCGTCAATTCCTGTAAGAAGATTCAAATCTTTACCTAATTTTACACCGCTGATGATTTCGATTGCTTCTCTTTTTGAAAGAAAAACGCTACTTTTGGCAAGATAAACCGCTCTATACATAAAATTTTTTATAACGCTAGGATGATTTTTTTGCATATCTTCGCGAGCACGACGTTCCAAATCAATAAGTTTTTTACATTCTGAAGAAATTGATGCAATTTGATCAAATTCGCTACCTTCAGAACTTTGCCTTGTAGAAATATCATAAAATGAACCAAGTGAAGTTCCCACAAAACCAAAACCGTTTATATCTTCCATTCCGCCAGGTCCAAAAGGTGCCGTAAAATTTATGTTTTTATTTGCAAAATCTTGCGAAATAGAATTTATTTGCTGTTTCATCGAAAGTCCCACAAGATGCATTCTCGCTGAAAGTTTCATTCCACTTCCGCTGTCCAAAATTGAAGCGTTTAAGTATCCAAAATCATAACTTGCAGCAAACTGAATTATATGTTGCAACTGATCGTCGGTAGTTTTAACTTGTGAAAAAACTTGATCAAAATTAAATCCCGAAGCAAAAGATGAAAGTCTTAAATGATCTGTAGAATTAACTGTGCAACACAACTTTCCGTCATTTCGAATCAAAATTGCTGAGTTATTAAGATTTT
>CAZLXK010000162.1:0-6249 GCA_964563305.1 uncultured Treponema sp. | reverse complement strand
AACAACAAGACTGTAGCCGAAATCAGAGCCAATTTCCTTGTCTTTCATAAACTTTTCAAATTCTGAAAATTCCGCAGGGTCAGCCGAACCGCAATCTTCCCAGACATTTGGGTCTAAATCAGAAAGAAAATCTTCAAAGTTAAAATCTGCATGATTTTCTTTCGTATCAAGTGCGTTGTACATCAAACAAAACAATTCAAAAATTGTCATAATTACTTTCCTCCTTTATTTGGATTTCTGTCGAAACCAGTTTCAGAATTCCATTTTCTAGGTTTCTCATTTTTCCCGGCGTTGCTGATTGTGCCACCATGAACTTTAACCCAAATCTGTGATCCGTCTTCCTGTTTTTCCGAATACCAAGTGCAGTTATTATTTGAGCTTGTTCCAACATAATTGTTCTCGTTATTCGCGACATCGAGAATTTTCTTCTGATTTGCCGGAGTGTCCGGCAAATGTCCTTCTTCTTCACGGAATATATGCTTTATTTGGGCTGAATTTGTCGGCAATTTTATCTGATACATCTTGTTGAGTTCTTCCGTTGATGTATCAGAACCAAACAAATCCTGTTGTCCAGAATCAGATTCTCTATTTCTTGTTCCTAAATTATGCCCAGAGACTCCTTGTCCCATAAGCGGCACCTCCTTGTTAGAAGACAACTCCCTTTGTATGGTGGATTAATGCAAACTACATCAAAAACACCAGGAGAAGCGTCAATCGATTTTCATTGACGAAGCACCGCTTTAAGGTTATTATTTTAGTTAAGATTCGAAATAACCTTTTTGGTGTTTCGTCCTTCTGTTTTCTGTTGGTAGCAGAAAATCAGAACATTGGCATATGCCAGTTACAAACCTTGCTTTGATTGGTAGTCTTAGCAAGGTTTTCTTGTTTTAAAACAATCATAGGCAACACCTCCTTATTATATCCAGCTTTGTCTTTCTTTTTCCATTTCAATTTCTTTCTCTAGATTATATTCATAGTTGTGTCGCTTTTGCGCAACAGAATCTATGAAACTTTTGAATTTTTCAACTATCACATCATCAAGACTTAAAAGGTCTTTCCTGTGCCTAAACGAAGTCCAGTTGTATGTTTTCCCTAGCGTTTTGCATCTCTTTTCAGCTGCTTCCTCTGAAACTCCAAATTTTTGCATCAAGAAATTTTTGTCTATTCTGCATCCACGCTTAGAAAGTTCTATCAAAATTGGTTCAGGCATCAAAATTTCCGCTGCGAAAAAATTTGCTTCGACCTCGCACACTCCATAAAGCTCTTTAAATTTATCCGGGACGGCATTTCTCAATTCGGAAAGTTTTTCTATGTCATGCCCACACTTGTAATGACCAAGTTCATGTCCGCCACTAAAAGCAAGTCTTTTCTTAGACATCTTCTCATTGTAGAAAAAAATATATTCTCCATTTCTTTCAAGTAGTTCCGCATCATTTGAGCGGAGAACATCTGAAGGTTTTACGCCTTTTTCCAAAAGATAACTGAACGGCAACTGTTGAAAATCTGTCATCTCCTCAATCACACGAAAAAGCGAAAACGGAAATGTCTGAATATTTTTCGAGCTTATTAAAATTTCATTTGCCTTTTCACAGGCAAGATTGAAATTTGGCTTTTTTCCCATCAGTCCTTACCTCCTAAAAACGTCATTGAACACAGCATCCAGCACATTTTCTGCTTTGTCCAGGTCGGTTGGGCTTAGTCTTGCAAGTTTGCGTTGTATAGAATTTATTTTTTCTTTTTTCTCATCAGTCTGTTCCGTTTCGTTTCCCAGCAAATAATCCACAGTCACATTAAAAAAATCGCATAGTTTTAAGAGCATATCGTTTCGCGGAATTGTTCCGTTTGTTTCCCACATGCTGACTCTGCTTTTTTGGACTCCCAGTTTTTCGGCAAGTTCTGTTGTGCTTAGATTCTTCTTTTCTCTTTCAGCCTTGACTCTCTGCGCAAAAATATTGTTTCCCATCGCATTTGCTCCTGCGTTTTTAAGAATTGCATATAATTCAAAATTATTGAAATATATGTCCAATATATACAAACAATAACTTCTTGTTAACAATAAAATTGGTTAACTATTTCAAAATTATTGAACAATGATAATTTATTTACGTTATTCTGATAAGAAATTATTAGATTGTTAATAACAGTGACATAAAACTTGTTTCTTACAAGCAATTTTTGCTAAGTCGTTGTAAGATATGGAGATGCGTGTTTGTTTGGGCGGCAAACGTGCGTATGTCAGCGGGTGTGACGTGGGAATGTTTTGGTGGGTGACGAAGAAAAAATGCGTACGATTTTGACGCACGCATTTTGTTGTGTTAAATCCACGTTTTGTCGGAGAGAATGTCCTCAACTACGTAGTCGAGATTTTCGATGTAGCCGGGCTTTTCTCTTCCGCGCGTGTCGAGAATCGCAAATCCTGTGTTCGCAAATTCTTCAGTTGCGGCTTTGATTTTCTTTCCAAGATTCTCGCCGTTTTCGCTCGCTTTCTCAAAGTCGGCTTTCAGCTGGTCGGGATTGTCTTTGTAAAGTTCCTGCAAAGTTAGGGCTATTATTGTTTTGAGGATTTTGCTTTTGTTTTTGAATACTTCCGTTCCAAACGGCGGATGCTTTGTTTTATTGCGAATGGGAGTCTTTTCTCCAGCATTAATTCCTAAAATGAAAGCCCATAAAAACCGTTGCCAGTCTGTCGCAAACACGACACGTTTTGAGCGTGCATCTGTTCCTTCGTTTTTTACTTGATTACAAAATTTTTTGTACCATTCGTCATCAATTTCAAATTTTGCCGATTCACCTAAATCAATAACATCTTTCATCATAAGTCATCACCTCAACCTTTGATTTTTTTCACTACAGTAAATTGGTCGCTTGTATTTTGCGCATCGGACATTGAAAGTTCATACGCAAGCTCGACCTTGTTCGATTCGGCAATAAGTTTCCGCAATTCATCGTTCGTTTTGTTTTTTGAAGAAGTATCATCTTTTATGATGATAATCGATTGCTCAAACGCTTTTATCATTGTTTCGATTGTGCTGAGCTTGTTGTCGCCACCGAGAGCGGAAACTGGCGCATCAGTTACAAAAGGGTATTGCTGGTCAAACTGATCTTGCGCAACAGTAAGAATTCCAGCAATCACTGCAAGCTGGATTGAGATTCTGTCACCTTGATTTATGTTTCTGATTCGTGCGCCTTGCTCATCGACTGTGTATATTTCAGAAGTTTCCAAGTCGATTTTGATGTCACCGGACAAAGCGGAGTTTTCTTTTGTCATTTCCTGATAATACTCATTCGCTTTCTGCTGGACTTCCTCATATGCAGTTTTGTTCGCTAAGTCGCTTAGTTTTGCCATTGCCTCTTCAAGCTTGTCTGCATATATGTGCCGAATTCTATCCATATCATCAAGCTCGTCATCATCGACAATCAGTGCACCGAGCTGTTTTCTTAAATTTTGAAGTTGATTGTTGTAATCATCGAACAAAGCAGAATTCGCGGATTTGTCGCTCTTTGCCTTGTCGAGCAAATCTGTGTAATTTCTCACCGAATGTTTGAGCCGCTCGATGTCATCTTTCTTTTTTTGTGAAGTTGAATCGTCCGCTTGAATTTGAGAAAGCATTTTCATTGCTTCTTCTTTTTGCTGCTTCAAACTTTTTTGCCGTTCATCAAGTTCACGCTTGCACTCAATAATTCTATGCAAATTGTCAGGAATTCTTTTTATATCCTCTGAAATATTCGCCATCGTTGAATTCAAATCGCGAAGATAATCTCCCAATCGGTCGGTGTCGCATTTTGGAAGACGTGACTCTGCAAATTTTCGCGCTTGGGTTCCCTCTGCAAGAGAAGTTCCGCAGATTGTGCATTGGCAGAATTTCAGTGCTTTGCGGATTTCGCTTGCCGGAATGCTCGGCGGAACTTCGCCTTTCGCTTCGAGTTTGGAATAAAAATCTTTGAACGAATCAATTTTTTCGCGGACTTTGTAAAAAACTGATTCTTCAGCAATAGTTGATTTTTGCTCGCTTTCGGCCATTTTCAAATCCTGCTCAACTTGATGAAGATTTTGCTCAATTTGTTTCCGTTGTGCTAAACTTTTTTCAAATTCTTTGTAAGTTTCCTGCTCTTTGTTTAAGTCATCCAGTTTTGCAGAATAATCAGCGACATTTTTTTCGGCATCATCGCGTTTTGCTTCGTATTCTTTTACTTTCTTTTCAGTCTGCTCAATTTTTACTGAAAGATTTTCCTGCTCCTGTTTTTGCTTTGCGGACTTGTTTGTTTTTCGCGTAATTCTATTGTTCACATTGCTTGCATAATATTCAGCCAAATCTTTTGCTTCGTCAAAAATTCCAAGTCGCGCAATCTCCTTTACCGCAAGAGAAAAATTTCCTCCTTTTTGAAGTTTCATAATTTTTGAAGCAGCCTCGCCTTGAAACAAAAAATAATTTTTTATGGATTCAGGAAAATAAATTTTCAGTTTGTCTTTCGCTGCGTCTCCAATATCAGAAGAAATTAAATCTCCGTTGAGAGAATTTGTTTCTGTTGTTGTGAAATCTGAAAATGTGAAGTCATATTTGTTGGTATTCAATTTATAATTGAATATCCTTGTAACTGTTAAAATTGATGTTGCATTGTCAATAATCAATTCCACAGATGAACTGACAACGGCATCTCCTGATTTTAATGCGATGTTACGCTTATGATTGTTTAAGATGAACGGCGCAATTTCTTTTTCGCTTGTCAGCCATTCTCCGTTTTCACCTTCATCTGTCAAAAATATTCTTCCATACAAAACAAAATTGATTGCATCAAAAAGTTTTGATTTTCCTGATTTATTCTGCCCGATAAAAATCGTAGTTGTTGGAGAAAATTGTATTTCGTTTTTGTCGAAGTAAGACAAAAAATTCGTGATTGTAATTTGTTTTAATTCCATTCCTCAACCCCTTAAAAATTTCTGATGTCGATTTTTCCAATTTCAACGAGTTTTTCAATTTCATCGTCAAGCGTTTTTGCAACAGCAGTTCTTGATTGGCTTTTTCCATGATAGATTTGATTCAGCAACACATTCACTAAATCTCGGGTTGCGTCATCTTCATCATGCAACGCCTGCTTCACAATTTTTGGCAAAGTCGATTCAAGTTTTCCCATATTCTTCTCCTATAAATATTTCCTAAGTTTTTTTTCAATCTCCGCATAGTTGTCGGCGGTTTTTGCAAAATCCATTGCGCGCTTGATTTCGTTCTGCGTGATTGATTGTGCGTAAACCGAATTCAAATCTGGCGGAACCACAACAAAATCGAAAATCTCGGCGAGTTTTTTGTTTGTTTCAGGCGACTTCCTTAAAACTCTTCCGCGCCTCTGAATAAACTCTCGCTCGGAAGTGCTGCTTGCAATAAAAAATGCGCGCTTTGCCGCCGGAATGTCGATTCCTTCGTTGAGCCTCTGCTTTGCAAAAAGAATGTCGATTGCGCCTTTTGTGAAACTTTCGATAATTTCGCGCTTTGTTCCCTGCACATATTCGCTCATTTTCACAAACTTTCCTTTTGATGAAAGTTTGTGCCAAAGTTCAGTCTTGTACGTTTGAAGAAAATCATTTCCGTTTTCGTCGCTTCCGTCTGGGCAGAAAACAATTGTCTTGTCTTTGTTTTTTTCAATTTCGTGTGTCATAATTTCTAAAAACAAATCTTTTTTGTTTTTAGCGCGTTCAATGATTCTATGTCTCTCTTTTAAAAGCTGTTCAAGCCGCTTCTTGTCTTCCTTGGTTGCATTTTTTGAGCTGTTTACAATTACAGAAAGTTTTGAAATTTTGTCTGAAATGTTTTCGTAATCTTCCATTTCAAAATCTGTGAGCACAACAACTGTCGGATGATATTCGTAATGGCAGAGCATATCGGCTTGAATTGCGTCTTGAATTGTAAACTCATACGGATTTTCTGACGGACAAAAATAGTCAAAAATCGCCTGCGTTCCTTTTTCATCGTAAGGACGCTTCGGCGTTGCGGAAAGTCCGATTCTGAATTTGATTTTTTCAGGAAGTTTTTGTGAATAAGTTTCCGCGCCGAATTTGTGAACTTCGTCCGCGATAATCAAAGTTTTTTCCAAATCTAATGAACTAAGAATTTTTTCATCATTAATACAGAACGAATCGTATGTTGTGATTATCACAATCTTTTCATTTTGATTTTGATTCTTACTTTGTGAGCGATTTCTTAGGATTTGAAGAAGATTCAAGTCGGAAAGTTTTTCCTTCCAGTCGATTCCTGA
>CAZLXK010000161.1:0-6272 GCA_964563305.1 uncultured Treponema sp. | reverse complement strand
TAACTTCTAAGAATATTTGACAATCTTTGACTTGTATATTAGTATTAAATGAATTTTCTAAGTAAAAAATACTTTGTTTTAATAGAAAATTTTATAAGGAGAAATATTATGACTTGGTTATTGTACGTAATTCTCCCAGTTGTAGGACTTATTCTTGGATGGTCCATAAGATGGATTTATGCCAAATTTCAACTGTCTGCTTCGGAACAAAAAGCTGAACGCGTTAGACAAGATGCAATAAAAGAAGCTGAAGCTCAAAAGAAAGAGATTCTTCTTCAGGCAAAAGAACAACTCATTCAGGACCGAAACCAACAGGAGAAAGAAAACCGCGATCGTCGTGCTGAACTCCAGCGCTTTGAAAGTCGGCTAAACAAGAAAGAGGAACTCTTAGAACAAAAAAGTCAAGAGTATGAAAAAAAAGACAAAGAAATTGAACAAAAAAGTACAGAACTTGAAAAAAAAGAATCTTCGCTTAACGCAAAGGAAAACAATCTTCGTTCTGAACTAGAAAGAATTTCCGGTCTTACACAGGAAGAAGCAAAAGCATTAATTATTAAAAGTTTGGAAAATGATGCTCGGCACGATGCACAAGCATTGCTTAACAAAATCGATCAAGAAGCACAACTTCAATCTGAAAAGAAAGCACAAGAAATTTTAGTTGGTGCCATTCAGCGAATTGCTACGGAAGTTACAAGCGACATTACAGTTGCTACAGTTTCACTCCCAAGTGATGAAATGAAAGGTCGAATTATTGGACGCGAAGGTCGAAATATTAGAACTTTGGAAACACTTACTGGCGTTGACATTATTATTGATGACACTCCAGAAGCAGTTGTTATAAGTTGTTTTGATCCTGTTCGCAAAGAAATTGCTCGCGTTGCTTTGGAACGTCTTATTACTGACGGAAGAATTCATCCAGCACGCATTGAAGAAATTGTTCAGAAAGTTACTCGAGAAATTCAACAAACAATTTATGAAGAAGGCGAAAAGGCACTTTTTGAACTTGGAATTCACAATATGGGTCAAGATGGCGTTAGAGCGATTGGTCGCTTGTATTTTAGAACAAGTTATGGTCAAAATGTTCTTACACATTCTAAAGAAGTTGCTGAACTTGCGAGTTTGATTGCCGCTGAAGTTGGAGCAAACCGTGAACTTGCAAAACGTGCCGCTTTGTTACACGACATTGGAAAAGGTGCAGAAAACGACAGTGATCAAAACCACGCTGAAGTTGGTGCAGAAATGGCTCGAAAAATGGGCGAAGATCCTCGAGTTGTAAATGCGATTGCTGCTCACCATAATGATTGTGAACCTCAAACTATTGAAGCGGTAATTGTTCAAATTGCAGATGCAATCAGTGCAGCCCGACCTGGTGCCCGACGAGAAACCGTTGATAATTACGTTAAGCGTCTTGAAAACTTGGAAGAAACTGCGAAAAAATTTGATGGTGTTGAACAAGCGTATGCAATTCAAGCTGGTCGAGAATTAAGAATTCTTGTAAACAATGAAAAAATTCCAGATGATCAAGTTAAAGATCTTGCAAAAAACATTGCAAAACAAATTGAATCTGATCTTAGATATCCTGGAAGAATAAAAATTACGATGATTCGAGAAACTCGTATTATTGAATATGCTCGCTAAGTTTTATGCTGATTCAAACTGATTTTATACTAAGTTTTTATTGAAAACATTTTGCTTGTCTAAAAAATTTAGGCAAGCATTTTTTATTTTAAATATTTGAAACTCGCAACTTTACTAGCACAACCGCCAATCTTACGACAAAACCGCCACTTTTCTGCAAGAAGTGCCACTTTTTTTCAAAAACCGCCAGTTCTCGCCATCAACCGCCAGTTCCGCGAGAGAACCGCAAAGACACGGAGAGCAAAAGAACACGAGATAGCCGCAAGACAAGCGTTGCCTCTTTTCGCAAGAAAACCTAGCCCAGATTGTAGTGGTTGCAACAAGCAATTAGCACGAAGTGCTAACGTAGCGAAAGCGAAGCCACGAAAAGCTGGTGAGTTATGAAAAGTATGCTCCAAAAACATTCAAAAAAAATTCTGCTACGTTATCAAAAATCAATATTTTTAATAAACTCATTTTGAAAATCATCTTCTAAAGCAAGATTTATGCTTTTTGAATTTTCAATTATTTTTTGGGATTGCAAATAATATTTTTCATCAAACAAAAGACTTGCTCCACTCAAAGCCGCATTTCCTAAATGAACAATTTTGCCCTTAAAAAAATCAGGAAACATTTTTGTATTTATCGCAGCAACTTCATCAATTTGAGTTCCAAAACCGCCAGCCAAATACAAAACAGAAGATTCCAAATCGGCATCGCTAAAATTTTTACTTAAAAAATTCAATCCACTTTTTACCGCCGATTTTGCAAGTTGAAAATTTCTAATATCATTTTGGCTAAGATAAATTTTTTCAGTTAAAAAAATTTTATTTTGTCCGCTCAAGATTGTGCCGTTTTTATCAATCAAATTATTTTCTAAAAAAACATCTATCGCACTTATCAAACCAGTTCCGCAAATTGAACTCGGAGCTTTTTGTCCAACTGTTAAACAATTAAACTTTTGATTTTCTTTGTCGTAAAAAACTTTAAAAATCGCACCGTCAATCGCACTTGAACCTTTTTCAATTCCCTGCCCTTCAAACGCTGGTCCTGCAGAAGATGAAGTGCAAATAAGAGAAGCAGACTTTTTATCAAAAACTGCCATTTCGCAATTCGTTCCAACATCAAGCAAAAACTGCACGTTCGGCAAATCAAAATCGAAACTGCTCAAAATTGCACAAACTGTATCTCCGCCCACAAAAGACGAAATCACTGGAGCAAAAAAAATTTTTGTTTCCCTCAAAATATATTCTCCTTCAAAAAAATCTTGAGCGTTTTTTTCAAATCCAAAATCCGACGGAATCTTAAAAGGAAACTGAGCCAAACTTTTTACTTCAAATCCGCAAGCAAAAGATTCCATGCAAGTGTTTCCAGCAATCACAATTTTTTTTAACTTTGGCAATTTTGAAGAATAAGAAATTCTATTAGAAAGATAAAAACTTGAAACATTTTTCATCAAATAAGAAATTATTTTTTCAAGTTGATTTTTTAAACATTTGTAAAGTTCAGAGCCGCCCGCCCCGTCATTTTTTTGTAAAGAAAAATTTATACGCGAAATTACATCGCTTCCAAATTTAATTTGAAGATTTTGTTCACCATAAGAAAATAATTCTTTTCCATTTTGAAGATTAAACGCTTTTGCCGCAATCGTTGTAGTTCCAACATCAACTGCAATTCCAATATCGCTCGAAGAAAATTTTTGAGTTCCGCGAAAAATCGATTTTGTTTGACTTGAACTTTGCGTTGAAACAAGTAAAGTTTTGTTTGGCTTAAAACTTCCGTCGCCTTCGCACAATCCGCAGTGAACACATTTTTTACAAAGCATATTTCGATTTTATTTTAATATTTATTTTAGAACAAGTAATTTTAAATTTTCAAATTTTTTTTTGTGTTTTGGAGCATATCTTTGTCTTACGACTTGCTTTTCGTGGTTTCGGCTCATCGCCTCCATTCTTCCACTTCGCTTTGCTACGTTCTAGAACTCGCTTCGCTCGCCACTACAATCAAGGCTAGGCTTTACTGCAAGAACATTCTGTTGTATAACTCACGGCTGTCAAAAAAAATCTAAAACGGAACTTTCGATTCAAAAGACATAATTTTATTTATTCGCGGATGAACAAAACTTAAAAAATTCGCGTGCAACATAAGTCTCTCGCCTTTTTCACATTTTCCATACAAAGTGTCACCAATAATTGCACAAGAAAAACCATGCTCGCTACTTGCAGCAAGACGCAACTGATGAGTTCTTCCTGTGTGTGGCAAAAACAAAACTCGCGTAACCGGACGCTTTACTTTATTAGGCGAAATATAATTTTCAACATTTAAAATTTTCCATTCAGTAATTGCTTTCTTCCCATAAACTTCGTCCCAAATTTGATGTGGTCGATTTTCAACATCAAGTCTAAAAAATAATTCCATTTGTCCGTGCTCAGCGATTCCTTTTTTCGCCAAAACTCCATCAACTAAAGCAACATAAGATTTTTTTACACTTCCAGAAGCAAACTGTTCACTAAGATTTCTGTGAGCGTCCTTTGTAAAAGCTAAAACCATTAAACCGCTAGTTTCCATATCAAGTCTGTGAACTGCAGGTTGCTCAATGCAATCAGGAAAAAGTCGTCGAACTCTGTTTACAATACAATCTTGTTTTTCTGGACCACGACCTGGCACGCTTAAAATTCCACTTTGCTTGTCAACTAAAATTATATCTTCATCGCGATACAAAATTTTTATTCCAAGCATTTCTGGCAAAAGAATTCCACATCGCTCATCGCAAGGAAAAATAAGTTCGGGAAAGTTTTTAAATTTTATTGCTGATTTTTCTTCGAGCGAATTTTTTTTTCCCACAACCGAAAGTTTTTCCTCGCCCCAAAATTTTTGTCCAACAAGACAAGTTCCTCTCGACTTAAGATTTTTTTCTCCAAACAAAAATTCTTTTTTTGCAAGTGAAAATTTTTCTTCCTCAAAATTCCGCACAGACTTCGCTTTTAGAAAAAATCGCTCTGCAGAAAAAAAAGATTTTTCTAAAAAAATTTGAGCCATACTAAGAACTTGAAAATTATTTTTAAAAGCGTAATTTAAAAGTTTAGGTTCACAACAATCTCCAGTTCCAGTTGGCGGAAGTTTTAAATAATTTTGATTTTTACAGATTTGCTCTAAACTTAAAACTTTTTTATCAGCACAATTAAAATTATATAAATCGTAAAGTTTTTTCAAAGATTCGTTGCAAAGTTCATTGCGGATTTTTTTTAGCGAAGAAATTTTTTGCTGAATTTGTGATTTTTGATTTTCCTGAGATTTTAAAATATTTTTTAAAAATTTAATTTCGTCCGTTAAGTCGTGAATTTTTTTATCGTTTTGACTCAAAGCGAAATTAACTTTTTCAAAATCAACAATCGGTTCAACAAAAATAAATTTTTTTTCAAAATCAAAATCAGAAGAAAATTCTAATTTTTTTCCAATTCCAGAAAGCGTAACTAAATTTATTTCATTTTTATTTTCATCAAGACAAAGCAAAGTTCCAAGCATTACGCCTTGATTTTTTCGCTCCAAACTCAAAGAAGAAATTTGTTTAATTTTTATATGTGACCTTTGAATTTCAGACAAAATTTCCAAACAAACTTTATATGCTTTTTCACAAGGAAACGGCGGAAACATTTTTACTCCAATTCAGTTCAAATTTTCAAACATTTTAGCACATAAAACTTTTCTAATCACGACACTTGACTTAGTCGCAAAAAAAATTTTGCCGTTTTAAAATTTTTTAATTAACTTTAAGTTCAATGAAAATATTAAAAAAAGTTGTTATTTCAAAATTATTTAAAATCGTATTTTGCACTTTGATTTTTTTACCTTTATTTAAAACTTTTCCGCAAGAAATAAAATCAATGGAATTTCACAATCAAGAAATCAAAGACATTCTTTTTGTTTTATCACAAGAAAATAATTTTACAATTCTTACAGACGAAACAGTTTTTGGAAAAGCGGATTTTACTTTTTCAAATTCAAACTCAGAGCTTGCATTTCAAAATTTTCTTGAAAAATATAATTTTTATTGCGAAAAAGAAAATGACATTTATAAAATTTCCAAAATAAAATGTGAATACAATGAAGCCGCCGATAAAATTTATTTAATTTGCAAAAACACAAACTTAAAATCCGTTTTAGAAAAAATTTCTGATAAAACTAAAAAAACTATAATCTTCAATTCAATTCCAAACATAAACGTAAACTTAAATATTCATAATTTAAATTTAGTTGACGCATTAAAAATTTGTGAAGCACAATTAAGCGATTACAAACTTAAAATAAATGATGATTTTTTTTCATTTCAAAAAATTGATTTTCAAAATTTGAAAACTCAAACTCAAACCGAAAAACAAAATTATTTAAAACTTGAAGAAAATTTATTTTCAGTTGAAATCGACAAAATTAAAATAAAAACTTTACTTAAAGATTTTTTCACTTTGGCAAAAAAAGAATATTTATTATTTTTTAACGATGATTTTTATATTGAAGATTTTTTGTTTAAAAATAAAACGTTTGAAGAATTATTTAGTTTAATTTTGAATTATGCAAATTTAGATTACGCAAACAAAGACGAAATTTTTTATATCACAGAAAAGCAAAAAACTTCGTCATCAAATCAATCAAAAATT
>CAZLXK010000160.1:0-6322 GCA_964563305.1 uncultured Treponema sp. | reverse complement strand
TATAAAAACCAAATTTTTAATAGCGATTTTTTCTCAAAACTTCTCTTATAAAATTTTATTATAAAAATGTTTTAGTTCAATAAATCGCATATAATTTAAGATTGCAAAGCGAATTTTGAAAAGCGAAATCTTCCAAAATTTTATATAAAATTATACAAAAGGATTTCAGAAAACGCAAATTTTCAGTTTTTTTTGATTTTCTAAAATTTCTCTAGCACAAAAAGTTTATCAAAAAGTTTATCAAGGATGTAAAAATGAAACTTAGAAATTATTTTAAGCCAGTCGATGAAATTTTTAACAGTTTTGATTACAGCATGCAAAGAAAAATTACAAATATGATTTTAGGCGGAATTGTTTGTGCTCCGTTGTTTTTCTTGCTAATGATTACTTGTTTTGCTTTAGAAAAACTTATTGTTGGAGCGTTTTTTTTACTTCCATTTTTTTTATTTTTAATTTCACTTTTTTCTATAAAGTCGGGAAGAATTTATCAAGCGTCATATATTATGAACGCAGCACTTCTTTGTGCAATGTTTGGTCCAGCGTTATTTTCTGCACGAGATTATAATCCAGTTGTAGTTTATAGAATTAGTTGCTTTACAATGTGTATGTCGATTGCAAATTATTTTGTTAGCATAAAAAAAACTCAGTTGTGGATTTTTTTTGTAATCGCAATTGTGATTTTAGTTTTAACTACAATTTTTCAATATTATAATGCTTTTTTTAGCGATCTTAGAGAATGGATTGCTGTGATTGTAATAAATTGTGTTGGACTTTTTGCAGGAAATTTGATTTTAATCACATCAAATAGAGCAAATTTAGAAGTTGTTCGTCACAGTCAAAAAGAACAAGAGCAAGCCGAAAAAACTTTAGAAAAAATCACAGTTCTTTTAAATAAAGCAAAAGAATCTTTAACAATCGGCAAAAAATTAAATGATGCAACTTCTCAAGCAAGCGTAAGTATTGATAGAATTACAAATCTTTATCAAGAACTTATTAGCGAAACTAACGAATTGGAAAATCAATCAAATCACATAAAAGAATCAAGTTCTATTGTAAATTCAAGTTCCAAAACTATGACGGAAAATATTTCTAAGCAAAATCAATCTTTGGGCGAAATGTCTTCTGCACTAACACAAATTGCTTCAAATCTTTCGAGCATTGATGAAATTGCAGAAAAACGTCAGGCTGGAATGAATGAAGTTATAAAACTCCTTGATCAACAATCGCGTTTAATCGAAAAACTTGTAGAAGAAATTGAACAAGTAAGTGCTTCTTCTGACAGCATTACGGATTTTGTTCAAACTGTTGATTCTATTGCAAGTCAAACAAGTCTTTTAGCAATGAATGCGTCGATTGAAGCGGCTCACGCTGGCGAAAATGGCAAAGGTTTTAGCGTAATTGCTCAAGAAATCAGAAAACTTTCAGAA
Organism: uncultured Treponema sp.; assembly: GCA_964563305.1. Classification (GTDB taxonomy): domain Bacteria; phylum Spirochaetota; class Spirochaetia; order Treponematales; family Treponemataceae; genus Treponema_D. Next base: position 4,895 of record CAZLXK010000160.1, on the reverse strand, counting down.
GAAACTTCAAAAAATGCAACTAAAATTGAAGAAACCTTAAATCAAAATAATGTGGCGGTAAAAGAAACTTCGGCTTCTGTTCAAGAAGTTTCATCGGCAACTAAAAAAAGCACAGAAGAAGTTAAGCAAACTATAGAAAGTATGGCTGAAATTTTGAGCGGAATTAGAGAAATGGACGTTGGCACAAAAGACGTTATGAAATCTGTAAATCAAATTGTGGAACAAGCACAAAATAATACAAGCGTAATTGATAATGTTGTAAATCAAATTGGCGAGCAAGCGATAAGCATTGCAAATATTACGAATTCTACAAATTCCTTAAAAGAGCGAGTTAATTCTGTTAATGAAATGATTTTGACAATTTCTGGTGCACTTGATGAATTTTTTGAATTATCGCAAGAAAATGAAAATGTTTCCTCAGAAATTGCCAAACTTCTCGATGAAAAATGATTTTTACGCACTAATCTCGTCATTCTGAACTCGCAACGAAGTTTCAAGCGGGCAAAGCGAAGAATCTAGTGTCGCTGATATTTGCTAACTTGCAGTTGTTTAGTAAAAGTGTTTTCTTGTTGCACCAACCGCCACTTTCGTTGCAAGAACTGGCGGTTGGCACGTCATTGCGAGGAAAACTTTAGTTCGACGTGGCAATCTGTTTACACTTAGCAAAAAAATCTCATTAGCAAAAAAATTTTTCGCTTGATTTTGCGGATTTTGAATTTTTTGAGTAGATATTTATATATGAACAAAATGTTTACTCAAGGAATTGATTTTCCTGCACAAAATGCAACGAAGTTCCCTGCACAAAAAGAAAGTGATTTTAGCGTTTCTTGTTCAGATTTTGTTTTGTTGGCGGCAAAAAAAGCGTTTGGAATTACATATTTATTTCCTTGGCAAAGAATTGTAATTGCAAATATTTTAGATGCAGCAAAGCATTTTGGACTTGATTTTTGTACAGACGAGCAAAATTTTGATTTTTTTAATGATTCAGATTTTGTAAAAACTTGTGAAATTTATTCTGGCGAAGAAGGTCAAGACGAAGAAGTTCCGCTGAACTTGCAGAATTTTCCGCTTGAAGAAAAAAAATTGTCGCTTAAAGAAGAAAATTCTCCGTCGCAAGTTGAAGATTTTTCAGTTAAAGTGCAAAATTTGTTGTCGCAAGAAAAAAATTCTCACTTGCCAACAGAAAATTCTCCACTTAAAAGCGAAAAATTCTCAGTTAAACTGCAAAATCCTCCGTTGCAAGAAAAAAACTTTGTGCTCAGCGAAAATCCGCAAGAATCAGAAAGCGACATAAAATCTTATGGCAAACAAATTGTTCTTTTACCAACTGGAGCCGGAAAATCACTTTGCTTTTTAACGCCAGCGTTAATCTTAAAAGGTCCAACTTTAGTTCTTTATCCACTTTTAGCACTTATGGCTGACCAAAAAAGACGAATGGACGAAGGCAAAATTCAAAGTGTAGTTTTTCGTGGCGGACAGTCCCAAGAAGAGCGTGCTGAAAATTTCCGTAAATTGCAAAATGGTGCAAAAATCATTCTTGCAAATCCAGAAGTTCTTCAAAATGAAGATTTAGTTCAAAAACTTTCAGAATGTAAAATTGCTCACATTGCCATAGACGAAGCTCACGTTACAAGCGAGTGGGGCGACACTTTTAGGCCTGCATATTTAACGCTCGGCACAATTATAAAAAAGTTGAAAGTTCCCGTCGTTACAGCGTTTACTGCAACCGCGTCGCCTACAGTTTTGTCAAGAATCAGCGAAGTTCTTTTTGACGGAAACGCTCACATTGTTCGGAGCGACAGCGATCGTCCAAACATTTATTATGAAGTAATAAACGCTTTTGCAAAAAAACGAATGGCTTTTAAGCTTGCACTTTCACGCCCAAAACCTTTAATTATTTTCTGCGGAACTCGAAAAAAGTCCGAAGATATGGCGAGAGAACTTTCTGCTTATTTGGGCGATGACAAAGTTAAATTTTATCACGCGGGATTAGAAAAAGATGAAAAAACTGCGGTTGAAAAATGGTTTTATCCAAAAACTGACGCAATTCTTTGTTGCACTTGTGCTTTTGGAATGGGCGTTGACAAAAAAGATATTCACACGGTAATTCATCTAGAAGCAAGTCCTACAGCCGAAAGTTATATTCAAGAAGCAGGGCGTGGCGGAAGAGACGGAAGCGTGGCAACAGCGATTCTTTTGTGGAGCCGACTCGATAGCATAAAATATTCTCGCTTTCCTGAAAATTCTCGCGAAAAAGTTTTAAGTGTTTTTGCAGAAAGTTCCACTTGTCGCCGACAAATTCTTTTAGACGCGTTGGGTGGCGAAAAAGTAGCGTGTGATGGTTGCGATGTTTGTAAGCGTGGCTCTCCTGCTCCTTATGCCGAAGATGCAGATTTTGCAATGAAATTTATAAAGTTTAATCGCAAAATGTTTAATATGAACGATTTAAACTCAAAATTACTTCAAGCGTTTAATCAAAAAGATTTTTCTAAACTAAAAATGAATGTTTGGGAAAATAACGATACGAAAGAAATCTTAAATCAACTTTTCTTAGAAAAAAAAATTCACGAAGAAAGTTTTTTGTGGAATAAAAAAGTTGATATTGGCGAAAAAGAAAAATTTTCTCGCTTAAAAAGCAAAATTAAAAGTTTAAAGCGAAAAATTCGTTTCCGGCACTTGAGGCTCTCGAAATCACCAAGTAAATATTTAAATCTTCGCACTAACGCTGGTTTTGCTTAGAATTTGCGGTTACTGAGCCTGTCGAAGTTTCAAGCAAGTCGCAACGAAGTTTCAAGCAAGTCGCAACGAAGTTTCAAGCAACTCGCAACGAAGTTTCAAGCGTACGAGTGGCAAACTTTAAGCATCTGAACTCATTTCAGAAGAATTTGTCGCAGGCGAATTAGATTCAGAATTTGAAGTATCTTCAGCCGAAGATGAAACAGAAGCAGAACTTTGCGAAGAATTTGCTGGTTTTGCCGCAGAAGAACTTGCAGTTTTTGCTTTGCTAGAAAAAGAAAATCGTTTTTTTACTTTTGGTGGCTTTTTTTTGTATTTTACAACATAATTTCCTAATGCAATAAAAATTATTACAATTATTGTAATTACAATTACTCGCCAATCTTTTAAAACTGCAAGACTTAAATTTAAAAAATCATTAAATTCCATAATTAAATTATCGGATTTTTTTAGTCGCACTAAACATGCTTTCAGAATCTGCAAATAAAAAAATTATATGAAAATTTACAAATTGATTGTCGAATCAAGTCCGACAATGACATATTATGATTATTTCCAATCATCAAAATTAGTATTTGCTTCAATTTGATTTTCTGTAGAATCTTCAAGCAAACTGAAAAAGTCAAGATTAGTTCGCTTTTCAACTTCATCAATGCTCGTAGAATAATCCCAAATGCTTCCTTCGCACTTTGAATTTGGCAAAATAAACGCAATTCCAATTTTTACGCCACTAGAATCTTGTGCCAAAAGAACTTTGTAAAAATATTCCGGAACTGCAACTTGGTTTTTTCCAATTTTCTTGTATTCGCTCGCATCTTTTTCCAAAATCGGGCCAGTTACAACCACAACTTCGCCAAAAGTTTCTGCCCAAGATCGAACTTGTTCTTCAAGACTTTTCCACATTCCGCGATTAAAGTCCGGAGCTTGTGGCGTCATATTTGACATCAAAAAAGAATCGTCCATGCTTTCCGTGCTCCAAAGTAAATCCGCAGCCGGAGCCAAATGTCCTCTGTCGTAGCCAGAGTTTGTGTAGTCGCTTGGCGTTGCCGAACCTGTAGAAATTGCCTTGTCAGCGTGAAACTTGTTCGAGCGTTCAGTTACGCCTGTCAATTCGTCGCGAGTTAAAACGTAAGCAACCCATTCAGCGTCTTCATAAGATTCTCTGTAGCAAAGTTGAAATCCGTTGTAAGAATGAACTTCGTGATCTTCGGCATTTCCATTTAATGTTGCGGGGCAAAGCGGAATTTCAATATTTTTTACAAAAGCCGATTCTTGAGAATTTTCTGATTTTTGAGAAGTTTCGCTTGCTTGATTTTGTTGATTTTGAAGATTTTGCTGATTTTGAGCCGAACCTTGCAAATTTTCCGCTTGAAGTTGAGAGTTTTCTGAAAAATTTTGATTTTCTGATTCAGGATTTAAAAGTTCTGAACTTGTTGTGTTAAAGTTTTTGCTTAAAAATGAATCGATTTTTGCTTTTCCGCCAAAATAAAAGAACCAAACTGCAAAAATTACAACTGCAACAATTAAAATTATTTCCCAAAGCGAAATTTTTTTCTTTTTACTTTTTGATTTTTTAGATTTCGCTGAACTTTGCGGATTTTTGCTTGCCGAACTTGAAGTTTTGTTTGCAGAAGTTTTTGTTGTTGTCGAAGAAGTTTTAGGTTTTTCTTCTGAACTTTTCACTGATTGTGAATTTGCTTGCGAAGAAGTTTTTGTTGGCGAAGTTTTGTTTGCCGTGTTTTTAGAAGAATTTTCTGATTTTGCTGATTTTTTATTTACCGCCGATTTTTCATCTTGCGTTTTTTTAGTCTTTTGTGCCGAAGTTTTATTCGCTGAATTTTTAGAAGAACTTTGTGAACTTTGCGATTTTGAACTTGAAGCTTTTGCTTTTGAACTTTGAGTTTTTTCTGATTTTGAAGATTTTTCTGACATAAAAATTTCCTAAAGTTTTGTTTTATAAACGTCATTCTGAATTTGTGGTTGGTGAGTTTATCGAACCATCAGAATCTGTAAATATTACAGACATTTTATCACGTTTTTAAATAAAATTCGATGTTTTATTTGCCATTTGTAACTGCCAGCCGCTAGCCGTAAACTATAAGAAGTGGAGGGTTTATAAAGAGCGACGCGGATGTCGCGTCTTACACCCGAAGCAGAAG
>CAZLXK010000159.1:0-6335 GCA_964563305.1 uncultured Treponema sp. | reverse complement strand
AAATACAAGAGACAAAATCATAACTGCAACAAAAAGAATAAGAGTAAATCTTAGCGATAATCTAAATGAAACTGATTTAAAAAATTTTTTAAGTTTTGCTTTTTTGATTTTCATTGCAGATTTTAATTCTTCTTTAAAAAATCATTTTTCGTCAGAATCAATCATCATATAACCAATTCCGCGAACAGTTTTTATATAAGTTTTATTTGCAACTTGATCGATTTTTGAACGCAAATAACCAACGTAAACATCAACTGTATTTTCATCAATGTAATGATTTTTGCCCCAAATTTCATCAATAATTTGATTTCTGCTCATAACAACATTCGGTTTTTCCATAAAAAGTTTAAGCATTAAAAATTCAGTTTTTGACAAAATAATATTTTCGCCATTTAAAGAAACTTTCATACTTCCAAGTTCTATTTCAAGATTTCGATTTTTAAGATGCGTTTTATTTTCTGAAGGACTAAATCGTCTCAAAACCGCTCTCATTCTCGCAAGAAGTTCTTCAATTTCAAAAGGCTTTGGAATGTAATCGTCCGCTCCAGCATTTAAACCTTCAACTCTGTCGTAAGTTTCGCCACGAGCAGTTACTAAAATTACAGGAACATTACTTTTTTTTCTGATTCGTCTAAGAACTTCAAGCCCCGAAAGTTCAGGAAGCATTACGTCGAGCAAAATCATATCTGGAGAAAAACTTTCAAACTTTTCTAAAGCCTGCCTGCCTGTAGAAGCAACTTGAGTTTCAAAACCTTCGTGTTCAAGTTCAAGTTTTACAAAATCGCTAATTCCTAAATCATCTTCAACTATTAAAATTTTTTCCATAAATTTCTCCACAAAAATTGGCTAATAATTTTTTAGCGTTCCTAAAGAATTTCCGTCAAGTGCTTTTACGCCTTCAATTCTGATTTTTAAATTATTTTGATTTAATGATTTTACATAAAAACGCAAAAGTTTTGTATCGCGACTAAAACTTAATTCTGTATTTTCGCTTAAAGGAATTTCATTTACATAAATATTTTTTGCAAAAACTGAATGTGCGTCCACTGGATTTGAAAATTTTACATCAATTTGAATTCCTAAAGAATTTTGTGATTTTGAAACTTCTTCAATTTGAACGTCGCTTGAAAAATCATTTAAGGGAATTCTTTTTCCGCCAAAACTTTGAACTGGCATTGATTCAGCATTTGCAAAAACTAAAACGCAAAAAAACATTATACAAAGAAGCAAATTCTTTTTTATCAAAACTTTCATAAAATTTTCCTTAACAAATAAAAAAATCAAAAAACGACACTTTGATTTTTAAACTTAAGCAAAAAAACTTTCAGCAAAAGTTTAAGGCATTTTTTTTTAGATTTTATTTAATTATAAAACCATTTTAGTCAATTTTGTATTAAGAATCTTCTTATTGAAATGCTAAAATTGAAACGTTAAAAATGTCGCTCAAAAAAGTTGAACAAAAAAGTCGCGTAAAAATTTGCATAAAAAGTCGCAGAAGAAATGTCGCACAAAAAAAATTTATCTTCTGCCAAAACTTTCGAGATTTGCAAGTCCACGCTTAAACTGAGGAATTCTTGCACAAGCGTTTATGTTTAACGGAGAAGTTTCGCCTCGCTTTAAAAAGTGATAAGCAACGCCAGCAATCATTGCTCCGTTATCGCCACAAAGTTTTAATGGCGGAAAAATGCAATTTAATTCTTTGTGTTCAGAAAGCATTGCTCGCAAGCGAGAATTTGCCGCAACTCCGCCACCAGCAACAACTGTGTTAAGTTTTGTATCTTCAACTGCTCGAAGCAATCTTGAAACTAAAGTTTTACAAGCGGTTTCCTGAAAAGATGCAACTAAATTTTCGATTGAATCTTTTGCTCCGTCTTTTAAAAACATAGAAGATTGATGAATTACCGCAGTTTTTAGTCCGCTAAAAGAAACATCATAACGATGTTCGCCCTTATCAAGTTTTGGAAGAGGAAAATTGTACGCTTTTGGATCTCCTTTTTGTGCTAACTTGTCAATAATCACGCCGCCCGGATAACCAAGATTGTAATATTTTGCAACTTTATCGAACGCTTCGCCCACGCTGTCATCAATAGTTGTGCCTAAAACTTCTAAATCATCAAAATCATTAACTTTTGCAATAATTGAATGTCCGCCAGAAACAAGCAAACCAATGTATGGATAGGAAATGTCATTTTCAAGATGAGCCGCGTACATATGTCCGAGCATATGATTTATAGCGATGAAAGGCTTTTTTGTTGCCCAAGCGAGAGTTTTTCCAAAAGTCAGACCAACTAAAAGTGAACCCATTAAGCCAGGCCGATTTGTTGCAGCAATCGCATCAACGTCTTCAAGACTTAAATTCGCTTCAACAAGAGCTTGTCGCACAACACTTTCAATCCATTCAGCGTGCTTTCGACTTGCAATTTCAGGAACAACGCCTTTGTAAATTTGATGAAAAGGAATTTGAGTTGCAACAACATTACTTAAAATTTTTTTTCCATCTTCTACAATTGCACAAGCAGTTTCGTCACAAGAACTTTCAATTCCTAAAACTTTCATATCGACCTCAAAATATCAAAAATAACATTCAATTTACCAAATATTTTATAAATCAGTGAATAAAATTCAAGGTTTGTTTTTTGCTGACTCACAGTTCTCAATGTTGACCGCAAATTCTTGCAATAAAGTGCCGCTTCTTGAAGTAAACCGCCAGTCTCGCGAGCAAGTGCCAGTTCTTGTAAGCAAGTGTCAGTTTTCGCGAGCAAAACCGCCAGTCCGACGAGGAAAGCGAAAATCCACCGCATTTAAATTTCAGAAACAAAACAAAGCACGTAGCCTTTTTCCCTCAAGTAAGGATAAAGTTCGTTCAACAAAGAAGGCAAAATGTTCACAGATTTATCCACGTGGCCAATCATAATTACGTGTCCTTTTCTATTTGCAATTTCCAAACCTTTCAAAATTTCTTTAAGCATAGAATCTTTGTCAATAACATTATCAATAAAAATGTCTCGTTCGTAAATTTTCATATCACGTTCAAGTGCCGCTTGAGGAGCTTTAGTTTCAACATTTGTGCGAGAATCCAAAAAATAAATGTTCCGCTCCAAAGCCACGTCCAAAACTGTCCCAATTTTTATAACATTCGCACTTATTAAAGAACCTTCGTGATTATTCATTCCTTTAACATTCGGCCCAATTTCATCAAGATTTTGCTTAATCGTTTGAGCAATTTCAAAAGTTGACATTTCAGGCTCAATCGCACCATCTCCTGGATTTAATTTCAAATTCACAGATTGCATTGGCTGATGTAAAATCAATTCTTGACCAGAACTTCGCACAACATAAGCACAATCTTTAGAATGAGAAAGTCGCGGCAAAACAGCAATCGTAAGAGGGAAAGGCAAACTCGTATAACGTTTTAAGTTGTTCACATTCAATCCAGCGTCGTCAATTACAAAGGCAATTTTTGCGTGATTTTTTGAAAGTGGAATGTCGTATTTTTGCGGAAGGCTTGATTTTTCGCCGTTTTCTAAAGTTTTTTCGAGCGATTTGCTAGATTTTTGTTCTTTAACTGAAGAATTTTCGCGTAAAGTTGAAGAATTATTGCTTGCCAATTCAGCGTGAGATTTTGCAGTTTTTTCATTTACCGAAAGATTTTCTTCTTTTAGTGATTTTGATTTTGTATTAGTGTCAGCATTTTTATTAGCCGAAAGATTTTCTTCTTTAACTGAAGATTTTTCGCTCGAAGAAGCAGCGTTATTTGTGCTAAGAGATTTATTGTTTACTTTAGCGTTTTCTGTTTTGCCAGAAGATTTTTTGTCCGCCACATCAGTTGTAGCAAGCGAAGATTTTTTGTCCAAAGATTCTGCTTTTTTATTCGCGACGTTCGCATTTTGTGCATTTTCCAAAGATTTATCATCAGAATTAGACATTTCTTTAGAAACTTGAGCAACGCCTTGAACTTTACTTTCAGAATTAAATTTTATATTTAAAAGCAAAAAAATTCCGCACAGCAAAACTATAACAAAACTTAAAAAAATAACGCTTTTATTGTTAAGTTTAACTTTTGGCTTTTTTTTTGAACTTCGCTTTTTTTTATTTCGTGTAGAAGAAGCTTTTTTCTTTGTTGCCATTAAAATTATTATAAAAAAATCAAATTAAATATGCAACTTTCAAACTTGACTAGAAAAAATTCCTAAAGTCAAGCAAAATTTATTGAGAAACAGCAAGTTTTAAATGTTTTAGTGCTCGCATTTCTGTTTGCCTAACTGCTTCTGGACTTACGCCAATTAAAACGCTTACATCTCGCAAAGTTGGAACTTTTATATTTTCATCAAAATTAAATCTGTACCATAAAACTTTCTTTTCGTTTTCTTTTAAGCAATCAAGTTTTTTGCGAATTTCATTTCGTTCATCATCAAAAATAACTTTTTCTTCTGGCGTCATTGAAGAATCAGCAATAAAATCTGCCAAAGACAAATTGTCGCCATTTTCGTTTTCACAAGAATCAAAAGAACTAACTGTGTAAGAATTTAGCAAAATGTCATCAACTTTTGACTTTTCAATTCCCATAAAAAGTGCAATTTCTTCATTTTGAGGAATTCGTCCGTTTTTTTGAAAAAGAATATTTTGTGCAGTTTTTACGGATTTTTTTAACTCTTCGCGTCTTGTAGGCAAAGCAATCATTTGCGTGTGAGAATTTATATAACGAATCATATATTGTAAAATCCAAGGATAAGCATAAGTTGAAAATTTTGTATTAAAACTTTTACGAAATTTTTGTGCCGCCATCATTAAACCAATGCTTCCTTCTTGAATTAAATCCATAATTGGCAACTTTTTTCCCATAAATTTAGAAGCAATGCTTACAACGAGCCTTAAATTACAATTTATAAGTTTTGCTAAGGCAATATTGTCGCCTTGTGAAATTTTTGTAGCAAGTTCCCATTCTTCTTCTTGATTTAATAAAGGATATTTTTGAATTTGTTTAAGATACGCAAGACTGATTTCACTTTCCATTTATTTTGTCTCCTACACAAAATTTTTTAAACTTTTTTCATTAGATTTTTGAAGTTTTCGCTTATCAAAATGTGTATAAAAAATTTGTCAAATAATTACAAGCAATTTTCGTGCCAAGTTTTATTTTTAATTCTCAAAAGTGATTTAATTCTTTGTAATATAAGAAATTAAAATTTTTTAAGATTTTTTGTATAACACAAAAATTTGATTTTTCAAGCAAAATGTATATTTTTTTTCGCATATTTTTGTAGACACTGTAAACTTTTTTATACAGTTTTTTTAAATAAAAAAGCCTAGCCCGTGCGGTAGTGGCGCAAAGCGTTGCGAAACGAAGTGAAGCAATGAAACGAAAGTGGAACCACGAACGGACGGTTAGCACAAAAGACTCGCTCCAAAAAAAACCTTATTTAACATCTTGAGTAATGAAAAGCAAATAACTAAAATGTAAACATTATGGTACCAACATTAATTAAAGATTTACTCTCATCTTCTCCAGACGGAAGAAAAGTTAAAGTTTGTGGTTGGATTCGTTCAGTTCGCGATTCAAAAAATTTAGTTTTTATTCAAGTAAATGACGGAAGTTGTTTTGCAAATATTCAACTTACTTTTGACAGAAATTCACCTTCTAAAAACGCAAATATAAATAATATTGAAGAAAGTTTAAAAAAATTAAATACAGGAGCGTCGGTTCGTGCTCTTGGAGTTTTAATTCCTTCTCCTGCAAGCGGACAAGCAGTTGAAGTTACGCTTGAAAGTCTTGAAGTTTTGGGCACTTGCAATCCAGAAGAATATCCGCTTCAAAAAAACAGAATGTCGATGGAATATTTGCGAGAAAATGCACACTTGAGAGCAAGAACAAACACTTTTGGTGCGGTTTTTAGAGTTCGCAATCAAATGGCTTATGCTGTTCATACATTTTTTCAAGAACGCGGATTTGTTTACATTAACGCTCCAGAAATTACTTGTTCAGACGCTGAAGGTGCGGGCGAAATGTTCCAAGTTACAACTCTTTCTATGGAAAAAATTGCTGAACTTGGCGTAAAAGCTGGTCAGAATGGAATGAAAATTGAAGATGCTCATAAAATTGTTGATTATTCAAAAGATTTTTTTGGAAAAAAGGCAAATCTTACAGTTTCAGGTCAACTTGAAGCAGAAACTTTAGCAACTGCATTGAGTCGAGTTTACACTTTTGGACCAACTTTTAGAGCAGAAAATTCAAATACGCCACGTCATTTGTCTGAATTTTGGATGATTGAACCTGAAATGGCATTTTACGATTTAGATGATGATATGGACATTCCAGAAGAATTTGTAAAGTATCT
>CAZLXK010000158.1:0-6338 GCA_964563305.1 uncultured Treponema sp. | reverse complement strand
GCCTACCATTCGGTAGGCAGCCCGCCCCTGTTACTTAGAGGATATTTCCTAAAAAGAGAGGCTGCTTTCTAAAAGCAAAAAAATATCGGATTTTCTAAAAAACGAAGATGTACTCTAAAAGCATCAAATTTTCCTAAAACTAGAAAGCATCTTCTAAAAATTGCGAATATTTCCTAAAAACAAAAAACATCGTCTAAAAAAAACAGCGAATGTTTTTCTAAAAATCATCATCATAAAATCACAAACGAATGAAGTCAGAAAATGAATAGACTAATTTCAAAAAATTCGATATATGTTAATAAAATATTTTTGTAGGAGATATTACAATGGCAGTAAAAGTTGCTATTAACGGTTTTGGCCGTATCGGTCGTTTGGCATTTCGTCAAATGTTCGCTGCTGATGGTTACGAAGTTGTAGCTATCAATGATCTTACAAGCCCAACAATGCTTGCTCATCTTTTAAAATATGACACCGCTCAGGGTGGATACGCTGGAAGAATCGGCGAGAACAAACACACAGTTGAAGCTCACGATGGTGAAGGCGAAGACAATTATATCGTTGTTGATGGAAAAAAGATTGTAATCTACAAGTGCAAAGGACCAGATGCTGCAAATCTTCCACAGTGGGGAAAAATTGGAGTTGATGTTGTTCTTGAATGTACAGGATTCTACACATCAAAAGCAAAAGCTGAAGAACACGTAAAGGCTGGCGCAAGAAAAGTTGTAATTTCTGCTCCTGCTGGAAACGATCTTCCTACAATCGTTTACAATGTAAACCACAAAACATTAAAAGCAAGCGACACAGTTATTTCTGCTGCTTCTTGTACAACAAACTGCTTGGCTCCAATGGCAAAAGCTCTTAATGATTTCGCTCCAATCGAAAGCGGAATTATGGTTACAATTCACGCTTACACTGGCGACCAGATGATTCTTGATGGTCCACAGAGAAAAGGCGATCTCCGCCGCTCACGTGCAGGTGCTGCAAACATCGTTCCTAACTCAACAGGTGCTGCAAAAGCGATTGGCCTTGTAATTCCTGAATTAAACGGAAAATTGATTGGTTCAGCTCAGCGTGTTCCAGTTCCAACAGGATCTACAACAATCCTTACAGCAGTTGTTAGAAAAGACAATGTTACAAAAGAAGATGTAAATGCTGCAATGAAAGCTGCAAGCGATCCAGAAACATTCGGTTACAACGAAGATCAAATCGTTTCTTCAGACGTAATCGGAATGAAATTCGGTTCACTCTTTGATGCAACACAAACAATGGTAAACAAAGTTGCAGACGGACTTTGGGAAGTTCAAGTTGTTTCTTGGTACGACAATGAAAACTCTTACACTTCACAGATGGTTCGCACAATTAAATACTTCTCTGAATTGAAATAGTTTTTTCTGTTTCTAAAAGAAGCCTTCACTTATTTAGTTAAGTGAGGGCTTTTTTGTTTTTGCCTGCCAACCGCCAGTTCTCGCGAGCAACTGCCGCTTTCCTCGCAAAACCGCCAGTTTTTTCGCAAAACCGCCAGTTCTCGCAAGCAAGTGCCACTTTTTCGCAAGAAGTTTCAGTCCAAAAACCAAACCGCCACTTAACTAAGAAAGTGCCAGTTCTCGCAAGAAGTTTTCAGCCCATAAACAATCACCAGCCAAAATCAAAAATCATCAAAAAAAGTAAAAAAAAATAAACCTGCAACTTTTATAAAAAAAATCCGTCTAATCTTGTAAAGCAAAAACTTAAAGCGAAAGTTAAAAAAGTCAGACAAAAATTTTCAAACAAACTTAAAAATCACTGGAGAAATTTATGAACTCAAAAAAAGAAATTCCAATCTTTTTTGCAACAAATGACAATTACGTTCCTTGCTTAAGCGTAGCTTTGGTTTCTATGCTAAAAAATGCAAGCAAAGATTTTAAATATTCAGTTTACGTTTTAACAAGCGGCTTAAAATCAGAAAATCAAGAAAAATTAATTTCAATCTTGCAAGAAAAAGAAAATGTGGCTTTTGCAAGTTTAGAATTTGTAAATGTTAGTCAAGAACTTGAAAAAATGAATTCTATGCTTTGTATGCGTGATTATTATTCTCGCGAAACTTACTACAGATTTTTTATTGCACGACTTTTTCCTCAGTACGACAAAGTTTTGTATTTGGATTGTGATATTGCAATCAACGGCGACATTAGCGAACTTTTTAATCTTGAACTTGGCGAAAATCTTTTAGGTGCGGCAAGTGATGATGTAATTCCTGGCGTGAGTGCATTTGTGGATTATGTTGAAAAAGCACTCGGAGTTAATCGCTACAAATATTTTAATGCAGGAATTCTTGTAATCAACACAAAACTTTTCCGCAAAGAAAATATTGAAGGTCAGTTTGTTGATTTGCTTAAAAAAATTTCTTTCAGCGTGGCTCAAGATCAAGATTATTTAAATGTAATTTGTCAAGATAGAATAAAGTATTTTGATAATGAATGGAACAAAGGCGCTTTTAAAACTCCAGAATTTGAAAATAAATTGCCTAAACTTATTCATTACAAAATGAATTGGAAACCTTGGCATTTTTATCAAGTTGATTGGAAAGATGAATTTTGGGATTACGCTCAACTTACTCCATTTTATCACGACTTAAAAGATCAACTTTTAGATTACACAGATGAACAGCGAAATGCAGATCTTGCAGCCGGAGAAAAACTTTTGGCACTTTGCTTGGCAGAAGTTATAAATCCAAAAAATTATATGTGCTTAAAAACTTTGGAAAATGCAAACAAAAAAGTTCGCAATATTTTCGATTATATTTTTGGCATTTTTGAAAATTTTGTAAATTTTTTACGCGAAACTTACAAAAGCAAAAGCTTTTCGAGATAATTTATGTCAGTAAAATCAGTTCAAACTTGTGCTTCAAAAACTGAAGTTTTAAAAAAAATTGATGAATACGAAAGGCAAGGACTTTTTTCAAAAGATATTTTTGATGATCCGCCCACAATTCCGCTAAAAAGTGGCGAAGTTGATTTTCTTGAAAAAAAATTAAGCACTCAGCTTTCTATGAAAATTGCAAATTTTTTGGCGAGACGTTATATCAACAAGCAATTAAAACTTAAAACGCTGATTATAAAAGAAGTTTGCGGTTTACAAGAAAATTTTGTTCCGCTAGAAAATCAAGGTGCAATTATTACGTGCAATCATTTTTCTGAATTTGACAATTTTGCGGTTTACAAAGCGTTGGAAAATCACATTCGTCACAATGAACTTTACAAAGTAATTCGCGAAGGAAATTTTACGAGCATGAAAGGACTTTACGGTTACTTTTTTCGACATTGCAACACGCTTCCTTTAAGTTCAAATTTTTCTGTAATGAAAGAATTTTTGAATGCTGTAAATGAACTTTTGAGACGTGGCGAAAAAATTTTAGTTTACGCTGAACAAGGAATGTGGTGGAATTACAAAAAGCCGCGTCCGGTTACTTCTGGAGCGTTTAAATTTGCCGTTCAAAATAAAGTTCCAGTAATTCCAATTTTTATTACGCTGACTGATTCTTGCCTTAAAGATAAAGACGGATTTCCAGTTCAAGAATATACAGTTCACATTTTAAAAGCGATTTTTCCTGATTCTTCTTTAAGTTCAAAGGAAAATGTAAAAATGATGATGGAAAAAAATAATTTAGCATGGAAAAATGTTTACGAAGATTTTTATAAAAAACCTTTAGTTTATTTGCATTGAAGTGCAAAACAAAACCGCAAATTAAATCGGAGAAAAATTATGGCATTTTACTTAATTTCAATAATCGGAATGGATGCACTTATTTGCGTTTTAAATTTTGTGTTTAACAAATTCAATCTTTCTTCTATATATATAATTCTTGCGAGCGTACTTGGAGCGTTTTGCGTAATTTTGATTGACGGAATTGTTGCACTTTTTGTGAGAAGAGTTTTGCCAGAAAAATGGTTCACTTATAAAAATCAAAAATTTTGTGCTTCAAAAAAAGAATGTAAACTTTACGAAAAGTTAGGAATTAAATCTTGGAAAGATAAAGTTGTAGAACTTGGAATGTTCACGAGTTTTAGTAAAAAATCTGTCGCAAATCCTGAAAGTAAAGAATATATTGAACGTTTTATTTTAGAATGTAATTTTGGTTCTGAAATTCATATTTTGTCAGTTTTTATTGGATACATTTTAATTTTATTTTATCCGCTAAAATACGCACTTTGTTTTGCAATTCCAATCGCAACAGTAAACGCTTTTTTGAATTTCTTGCCATTTATGATTCTAAGATACAATGTTGAACGTTTAAGTCGCTTAAGAAACATTCTCGAAAAAAAAGAAAATCAAAAAAATATTTAGAATAACAAAAATGTACTCCCAGCGAGAACACTGCTTTGAAAAACGGCTTCCGCACTTCGTTTGTGCAGATTGTTTTTCAAAGCAGAACCTCGCTTCCGTACATTTTTGTTATGTTGTAGAATATTAAAGTTTGTTTTCTTTTTTTATTTAATCCGAAAATTTATCTAAAATCTTCTGTGCTTTTGAACTGCAAATAAAACTAAAATATAAAATTTTTCCATTCAACTTGGCTGAACAAAAAATTGTTCTTGCATTTTCAGGATTTAAAAAACTAAAAAACGATTTCTTAGCACATTTTACGCTAAAATTTTCCAAATCACTAAGACATAAAATTTGTGCTTTTTGTTCATCTTGATTTTTTTTGCGAATTATAATGCCAGCAAAACTTGCATCTCTTGCAGGAATGTAAAAATATTTTTTATTTTCTGCAAAAACAATCAGTCCCCACAAATTATAAGCATTTTGTTTTAAGTTCAATAATTCTAAAACATCTTTTGTTGCTCTAAGTTCCGCCAATTCTATGTTCAAAACTTTATCATTCATTTCCTTTTCAAAATTTTCAAAAAATAATTCTTGTTCTTTATTCATATTTTTATTTTAAGCGAGCAAATTTTTTTTTACAAGTTAATCATAACAAAGTAAAGTACAAAATTTGAAGTTTTCAAAACAGATTGATATAATTTTTGTGTTATTTTATAAATTAAAACAATAAAAAATGCACGGAAGCGAGGTTCCGTTTTGAAAAACAATCTGCACAAACGAGCGTAGCGAGTGCGGAAGCCGTTTTTCAAAGAAGTGTTCTTGCTGAAAGTGTATTTTTTATTGTCTTTATTTAAGAAATTTACGTGAGGTTTTTATGAAATTTCCTTTGATTTTAAAAATTCTTTTAATTTTACTTGCAGTTCTTTTGCTTGCATTTATTTCAATATATTTAATAATTTACTTTGTTGTTTACAGAAAACATTTTTTACGTTTTGAAAAGCCAAAAAGTTTTAAGTTTGATTCAGGAAAATTTGTGCCTTTTAACGAAGAATTTGAAAAAGGTGCTACTTGGTTTCTTGCCCAAAATCCTATAAAAGTTCAAATTAAAGCCGACGATGGAATAAATCTTGTTGCGGACTTTTTGCCTTTTTGCGAATCAAATTATTCAAATCAAGAAGAAGCATTTAATCAATCAAAAAATGCAAATGCAACTGTAATTTTGTGTCACGGATTTACAGGTTATGGAATTCGAGATTTTGCTCCAGTTTTAAAAGATTATCGCGAAATGGGATTTAATCTTCTTATTATAAATGAACGTGCTCACGGCGAAAGTGGCGGAAAAACAATCACTTTTGGATACAAAGAACGTTATGATTTAAGAAATTGGATTTATTTTGTAAATTCAAAACTTGGAGATAAAGTTCCGATTTTGCTTGATGGAGTTTCTATGGGAGCAGCGACAGTTTTAATGTGCTTAGGTTTGGAACTTCCGCAAAATGTAAAATGTGCGATTGCTGATTGTGGTTATACAACGCCTTACGAAATTATGAAAAAAGTTTTTTGTTCTGCAACTCATCTTCCAGAACATCCAGTTATGGACATTGCAAATCTTTTGGTAAAAATAAATGCTCACTTTTGGCTTAAAGAAGTTTCTGCAACTCAAGCAATGAAAACAAATAAAATTCCAGTTTTTTTTGCACACGGAAAGTCAGATAAGTTTGTTCCTTACGAAATGACGCTTGAAAATTACAACTCTTGTGTTGCTCCAAAACATCTTATGCTTGTAGAAAATGCCGATCATTGTATGTGTATTTTGCTTGCTCGCGAACAATATATAAAAGAACTAAAAGAATTTGTTGGCAAGTTTATTGATTTTTGAAATTTCGCCATAACATTCTGAACTTGTTTCAGAATTTGTAAACGCTTAGCACAGAAGATGTTTCGCTGACGTTCAGCATAAAGGCGAGGATTAACGCTTAACGTAGCGAAATTTTAAGTCAGAAAAAATCAATCAGCAAAAAAATTATCAGAAA
>CAZLXK010000157.1:0-6359 GCA_964563305.1 uncultured Treponema sp. | reverse complement strand
TACAACTGTTTGTGCAAACTCGTTACGTGCTTCTTGAGTTATAGCCATTTAGCAACTCCAAATTTTAGATTTTGCTTTTTTCCTTGAGCATAGAAGCCGCATATTCTAGCGCCTTAGGAGAAACACTGTCGCCAGAAAGCATACGTGCAATTTCTTTTACTCTTTCTTCGCCAGTAATTTCAAAAACATCAGTTGCGGTTGTATTATTAGAAACGCCTTTTTGAATCTTAATTTGATTATCGGCATAAACTGCTATACTTGCAAGATGAGTAATGCAAAGAATTTGTTTTTTTTGTGCAAGACGTTTCATATGTTCGCCAAGAGAAACCGCAACTTCGCCACCAATTCCTGTGTCAATTTCATCAAAAACTAAAGTTTCCATTGTGTCGGCATCAGAAAGTATTGTTTTTAGCGAAAGCATAATTCTGCTAAGTTCTCCGCCAGAAGCGATTTTTGCTAAAGGAAGCAATGGAGAGCCAGGATTTGCACTAATTAAAAATTCAATATTGTCCATTCCGTAAGGTCCGCAAATTTGCTCAACTTCACTTCCATCTTTTGCTTTTATGCTGACTCTAAAAATTGTAGATTTCATTCCAAGTTTTGATAAAATTTCTTCAACTTGAGCCGACATTTTTTGAGCAGCAAGTTTTCGCTTTTCACTTAATTTTTTTGCACGCGTATAAAGTTCTTTTTCAAGCAAGGCGATTTCTTTTTGCAAAGCCGATTTGTCAAGCGTTTGATTATTCAGTTTTTCAAGTTCATCACTAGCATTTTTTTCATAATTTAAAATGTCTTGAATTGTTGCGTTTGCGGAAGGAACATATTTCTTTTTTAATTTATTTATAAGTTCTAAACGTTCCTGAACTTCTTCCAAGCGATTTGGATCAAAAACTAAAGATGATTGATATCGGCGAAACTCTGTTGCAATGTCATCAATTTCATAAAAAGATGATTGAATTCTGTTCGTAAGTTCTTCAAGCGATTTATCTAAAGAATTTGCGTGATTTGCTGTAGAATTTATCCTTTTTAACATAGAAATTAGCGAATTTTCAGCATTATTTCCGTCAAAAATTTCATTTATTTCTTCAATATCAGCGTATAATTTTTCAAAAGAAACAAGCCGATTTTCTTCGATTTCTAAATCTTTGTCTTCATCAAGTTTTAGTTTTGCGTTTGAAATTTCGTCGATTGCAAACTTTAACATTTCAATTCGATTTGCTTGCTCAAGTTCATTTGTGCTAATATTTTTTAGTAAGTCGCGTTTTTCCACAAGATTTACGTAAACTGATTTATATTGTTCAACCTCTTCAGTCAAATTTGCGTAAATATCAAGATAACGCCGATGTTCGCTGACTTTCATTAAAAGTTGCTGTTCGTGCTGACCGTGAATATCAATTAAAAATGATGAAAAATCAATTAAATCTTGCCGAGTAACTGGAGTTGAGCCAATCCAAGCCGAAGATTTTCCTGTGTCGCGCATAATTCTGCGGATTAAAATTCTATTATCTTCAGTTTCAATTCCACGTTCGCTAAGCCAATCAAATGCTTCTTTTTGATTTAGGAGAAAAAGTCCGCTAACTAAAGCTTCGTGGCAATTTGAACGAATTTGCTCAATTCCAGCTTTTCCGCCTAAAAGAAATGCAAGTGAACCAATCAAAATTGATTTTCCAGCACCAGTTTCGCCACTCAAAACTGTAAATCCTTTTTTAAATTCTATGTGAGCACTATCAATTAAGGCGAAATTTTTTACATTAAGTTCTTCAAGCACGCGGACCTCCAGACCAATTCAACTTACTTTGTAAAGCACTATAAAATTTTTCTTGAGTTGCACAAATCAACGATGCCTTGTATTTAGGAATTCCTAAAATAATAACATCTTCTGCCTTTAAATTAAAACTTACTTGTCCATCTGCGGTTAAACCGATTTCTGCTCTTGAAGGCAAAACAGTAACTGTAATTTCACTTTGCGAGCCAAAAACTAAAGGTCTGGCAGAAAGACTAAAAGAACTAATTGGCGTTAAAACCATCGCTTCTAGCGAAGGATCAATTATTGGACCGCCCGCCGCCGCAGAATAAGCCGTAGAGCCAGTTGGACTTGAAACAATAATTCCGTTCGCCTTAAAAGGCCCTAAAAGTGCATGATTATAAGCAACATTTAAATTTATAAGACTTGAAGAAGCAATACTTGAAATCACACAATCATTCATACAATTTGTTGAAAAAATTGATTTTCCTTCGCGCAAAACTTCACATTCAATTAACGCACGCTTACTTATAACGCTTTTTCCATTCAAATAATTAGACAATTCTACTTTCCAATTTTCTCGCTGAACTCCAGCCAAAAATCCAAATTCGCCTAAATTTATAGAAAAAACTGGAATTCCGAGTTTTGCACACTTTCTTGAAGCAGACAAAACAGTTCCGTCTCCGCCCAAAGTAATTACAAAATCAAAGCCAGTAAAATCAGCGTTTACTTTTTTATCTAAATTTGCTGAATTGTATGTAAATTTGCTTGATTGTATATCATTTTCAGTTAAAAAAGATTCAATTTCTTTTGCAAGCGATAAAGCTTGATCTTTAAATGAATTGATTACAATTAGACATCTTTTCATATTTTAAGATTGCTTCCTTTTATTAAAATTAAAAATCCAAATTCAAGGTAAAGTTGAAAGAATTTTTACAATTTTTTGAACATCTTTTTGCCCTAATCGCGGATAAAGTGGAAATAAAGCACATCTTAAAAGCAAAGAATTTGCACAAATGCAAGAATTTCTAAATTCTTCTTGTTTATATGCAATAATTGAATTTTCATAAGCCAAAGAAATTTCTACGCCTTTTTTATGTGCATAATTTTTTACATCTTTATATCCAGCGTTCAAAACTACAGGAAAAGAATAAATTGTTGAACCATCATCTTGTGCTCTAAGATAAGTTTTATGACTTGTTGCCATAATTGCATGACTAAAAACATTAAAAAGTTCACGGCGAGTTTTTTCATTTCGAGAAAATTCTTTTAACTCAACACAAGCCAACGCTGCATTCATATCTGGAATAATATCTGTAGATGGAGAACGTTCACTAAGATTTTTTAAGACAATCCATTCTTTGCGATTTGGTGCCATAAGAACTGCTCCGCCACCGCTTGTAACAATATCTTTATCTTCCATTCCAAAAATTGAATAAACGCCATACATTCCACTTCTTCGCCCTTTAGGTTGCAATGGATTTCCGTTTTCATCAAGTTCATTTTTTTTAGGTTTAGGATCTGACTCATCGTAAGGATAATATGCAAGTGCCGATTGAGAAATATCTTCAATAATTGGAATTTCAAACGAAAGAAACGCTTTTATATCTGGCAAAATTCCCATTGATTCAGTAAGAACTAAAAGTCTACCGCCATCTTTTATGCCTTGCTCAACAATTTCTGGCGTAACTAATCCATTTTCTTCGCAAACATCAAGAACTAAATATTTGTATCCTAATTTTTCAAGCGTAATAAGTTGCCAAGCAGGAGCTAAGGCACTAAGCATTATAGGAAAATCTTTTTGCCAATCCAAAGCATTTAACGCATATTCTAAGGCAATCGCAGGACTTCTTAAAGCAAGTCCACCATCGCAAGAAGTTAATTCTTTTACAGTCTGAACAAGTTTTGTATTCATGTCTCCAGGTCCAATTTTCTCGTCAACCATGCATGTCAAAACCGCTTCCATTTCTTTACGGCGAATTGTGGGACTGTAAGTTTGTATCATAATATTTTCCTGTTTTTAATTTTCAGCGTTACTTTTTAAATTATCTTAAAAACTTTCTGTGTCATTGTCATATTTGATACGACAATCTACTATCAAATTTTCAAGATTATTAAATCAAGACTAATAATGACAAAATTTGCTCTAAAAAAAGGAACACACTTGCATTTTGACTTAATTCAACAAACGAGTTTACCATAAAAATTTTCTTGATATTTCCTTAAATTTCAATTTCTTTTAAGTTTATTCTTCGTCAGAACTAATAATTTTTTGAAGTTCCTTAGGATTAAACATTTTTCTTGTGTCAAGAATTATAAGATAATTTTCGTTTTGACGAACAACACCTTGTATATATTCTGTTCCAATTCCAGTAAGCATCTGTGGCGGAGGTTTAATTTCTGAAGTTTCCACTTGAACAACTCGAGCAATACGATCAATTATAATTCCAATTTTATTTCCTTCGATATCAAGGATTATAAAACCGCCTTCATTTTCATCAACATCATCTTCCTGCTGAATTTCAACCTTTTTAAGATGAAAACGTTTATGAAGATTTATAATTGGTATAATTTCACTTCTTAAGTTAATAATACCTTCTACATAATATGGAGCGTTTGGAATCGGTCTTACAGACTGAACTTTTACAATTTCCTTAACATCCATAATATCAACTCCATAGAGTTCTTCTCCAAGTTGAAATGTAACAAGCTGATATGATGTACTTTCTGCCATAAATATCTCCCTAAAATTTATAACACTAAGACGAAAAGTTTATTCATCAAAAGATTATAAGATACTGTTATTTTACATCAGGATTTATTTCTAGTCCACTATAAAAAGTGTTAGAACACTTACGCTTAAAACGCCCGCCTTTTTTAATAGCGACGAACATTCTTCCGTTGTAAGTCCTGTAGTTAAAACATCATCTAATAGTATAACCTCTTTTGGCAAAAAATTCATTTTTATAAGTTTATTACAATAATTTGACAAATAATAATTTTGATTTTTATGTTCAAGTCGCTGATTTCTGTCTAATTTTTTCTGCTGATTTTTAGACTTTCTTTTTAGTAACGGCATAATTTTGCAAGAATGAAAATATTTTAAGTATTTTGAAAGTTCATCAATTTGATCCCAACCACGCTTTCTTAATTTTCCTGGCCGCGGAGGAATTGGCACAATCACAGTTTGTTTGAGATTTTTTCCAGAATTTTTTAATTCATTGCTGATTGCTAAAGCAAAAAATCTTGATAAAGAACGCTGATTTTCCATCTTCCAAGAAAACAAAAGTTGCTTTTTCCACAATCTGTAAGTAAAAAGACATTTTACAGAATCTGAGGATTTTAAGATTGCATTTTCACGACATTCCATACAAAGTTCATTTTCGCTAACAAGCGGTTTTGAGCAAATTCTGCAGCGACTTTTTTGTTTTAATGATGATTCTAACGGCGATTCAAAAGACGATTCTAAAAGTTTAGTTCGGCAATTTTTGCAAAGAGGCATTGAATAAGAAATTTTATTGCAACAAACGCATTTCATTCCGCCAATAAAAAATGAAATAAGACATCTTAAGCAAAGAAAAAAATAATCTTTTGCGATAAATAAAATTTTTTTTAAAAACATAAAACTTTTTTAAATATCCTTGAAAATAAAATCAAATTTTTAGCCACATTTATATATCTACCAAAGATTTTTAAAATCGTAAAAAAACTTAAAGAAAAACGTGAGAAAATTAAAATTTTTTGTTTTAAGATATTTTATGAAGGCAAAATTAAGGCAAAAGTGTTTTTTTCCAGCGAGAAATTGTTTGTAAAGCAGAAAGTGGCGTCATATTGTTTAAGTCAATCGAAAGAATTTCATCCAAAATTAATTCTTCGTCGCTAAAAAGTGCTCCCGTAAATGATTGTTTTTTTTCTTGCGAAGTTTCAGCTTTAGATTTTTTGACTTCATTTTTTGAAGCAAAATTTTCTTGTGTGAAATTTTCAGTTTTTTTATCAACAAAATCCTCAGAATCATTTTTTTCATCAAGATTTTGAAAATCAGCATTTTTAAAATCAGAATTTTCTTTTAAATGATTTATAGTTTGCAAAACATTTTCATTTTGAGAAAGATTTTTTATATCCGAAGATTGAATTTGCTCAAGAATATAACTTGCTCTGTCCAAAACAGTTTGCGGAAGTCCTGCAAGACGTGCGACATGAATTCCATAAGAATTTGCACTTGCTCCTTCAACAACTTTTCTAAGAAAAACAACATCATTTCCGTTTTCGCTAACTGCCATGCAAAGCATTTTTAGAGAATTGTGTTTTAGCCGAGTTAATTCGTGATAATGAGTTGCAAAAAGCGTTTTACATTTTATTCTATTTAAAAGATATTCGCTAACCGCCCAAGCAATCGCAAGTCCGTCT
Source organism: uncultured Treponema sp. (assembly GCA_964563305.1). Classification (GTDB taxonomy): domain Bacteria; phylum Spirochaetota; class Spirochaetia; order Treponematales; family Treponemataceae; genus Treponema_D. The sequence goes on along the minus strand of CAZLXK010000157.1, from coordinate 208 downwards.
TCTGTGCTAGTTCCTCGCCCAACTTCGTCCATAATTACAAGAGATTTTTGAGTCGCACAATGAAGAATGTGAGCAGTTTCGGTCATTTCCACAAGAAAAGTTGATTCTCCGCGAGCAAGATTATCGCTTGCACCAACTCTACAAAAAATTCTGTCAACAAGTCCTAACTTTGCAGAAAGTGCTGGAACAAAACATCCAACTTGTGCCA
>CAZLXK010000156.1:0-6366 GCA_964563305.1 uncultured Treponema sp. | reverse complement strand
TTGTTCAGAAAAAAACTGACGCTGATTTTGTTGCAAAAGCACTTGATGAAAAAGCTTATGAAGTGGCGGCTTTGCATGGCGACATTCCTCAAGGTCAGCGTGAAAAAATTTTAAGTCGATTTAGAAATGGAAAAACTCGCATTTTGGTTGCTACAGATGTTGCTGCTCGCGGAATTGATATTGAAGGCTTAACTCACGTTGTAAATTATGATTTGCCTTTTGACGGTCCAACTTATGTTCATAGAATTGGAAGAACTGGACGCGCTGGCTCAAGCGGAGTTGCAGTTACTTTTGTACGACCAGAAGAACGCAGAAAGTTGCAGTTTTTGAAAAATGCGATTCGTAAAAGTGCAAAAGGCGAAATGATTGAAGAAGAGATTCCATCTGTGGAAAAAGTTCTTGACGCTAAAAAAAGTCGACTTTTTGATGAATTAAAAAATAAATTAGGTTTTGATAAAAAATCTGCTGATGACAAAAATGACGCTGAACAAAAATCCGCAGAAAATCTTGAAAATTTTGCTGATGATAAAAAATTTAGCGAAAATAAGGAAAAATCTGGCGAAAGTTCAACTTTAAGTTCTGATTCAACTTCGGCTGGGAATCTTGAAAATGCTGAAAGTTCTGGAAAATCAACTGAAAATTTTGGCGAAAAATCGGCTGAAAATTTTGAAAAAATCGCTGAAAATCAGAAAAATCCGCAAAAATCAGAAAATTTCTTTGAAAATTTGGCTCAGGAACTTTGCGAAGGAAAAAATGCAACTGATGTTTTGGCTTCTTTGCTTTTTGCAACTTACGGAAATGTTTTGAGCAAAAAACGTTACGGAAAAATTACTTCTAACGATAAAAACGGACGATTTGGTCGAGATTCAAATTCAAAATCTCGCGGAAATGGCAAAAAAGTGAATCTTGGCGAAAATCAAATGCGAGTTTACATTCAGTTGGGCTGGAAAGATAGTTATAATCCAAAGCGAATTTCAGCTTTTTTATGTTCAGTTTTGGGAATTAGAAATCGTGATGTTGACGCGATTGATATGGCTGATAAATTTTGTTTGGTGAGTTTGCCAAAAGATGCTGGAAAGCGTGCGATCGAAATGTCGCAGAAAGATTCTAAAATGCCACACATTCATCAAGATACAAAAGTTGATTTTGGAATTAGAGTTGAACGTGGCGAGCGTGGCAAGAATTTTTCTTTTGAGCGTGAGCGTTCTTCTCGCGGATTTTCTCGTGGCAAAAATCGTGATTTTGAAGGTGGACGTTCTTCTGACAAAAGATTTTCTTCTTCAAAAAAATCTAACGCTAGAGCAAGAGTTCACACGGCAACTCAGCGAAACTCTCAGGCGGCTTTATTTAAAAAGTCGAAGAATGTAAGCGAATATTAATTTTTTTTACGCTTAGCACGGAGAATTTTCTGTGCTAAGTGCCGACATCGTGTCGGTTACGAAAATTTTGTTTTGCAAAATTCTCAAGGTTCTCTATGCTTTACGCCAACCTCCTTGTCGGTATTATATATTAACCGCCAATAATTTCTTCGGCTAAAGTTTCAGAATGATTGCAACCTGCGGTTGCTTATGAGATTTACTTTGTAAAACTCGCGTGTGCTAAGTGTTAATAGTTTTCGAATCAAGTTCGTAATGACGTGCTAACTGTGTATGGCGTGTATGTTTTTAGCCAGTTTAGGATTGGTTCTGTCCAAGAATCGCATTGCAATCCTTCGAGCAAAAATCTTTCGTAAGTAAATAAAAGATGTTCGTGGATTTTATCAATATTTTCTTTTGAAATATCAGTCGCATCACTTAAAAAATCTTTGGCAAATTCAACCGCCGCTTCTGGCGAAAAAAGCGATGGAAATTGTCGCGACATCATATACATTGCAGCTGGAATACAATTTACGCTGTGTTGTTTTAAGTACAAAACTGATTCTGCAATTTTCATTCCATCAGCGTAAAGTTCTTTGTTCCATTTTTCTGATTCTTCTTTTGTAAAGTGTTCTCGTTCAAAAAACATCTTGTAAAAATTTATTGTCAAAATGCAAACGCAAATATGCAAGCTTGGCACGCACATAAAATGAGGATCTGCTTTTTGTGTATTGCGCAAAGCCTTATTATTTTTTTCTTTTGGACGACAAGTTGTAGTAAAACATTTTTTGTATAAATCGTAAGCATTTGAATAAGATTGCGTTATGTACGAAAGAAACTCGCAAGTATGTTTTGAACCATTCCACCAACCATAACGTTCTGTGAGCATTGTTAAAGGTCTAAGCCAAAACTTTACAAAATCTAAGTAAACCGAAATATATTCTGGCTTGTAAGGAATTGCATTGTCTAACTCGTGATCTACATTTTTTACAGGAACGTGTTTTAAATGAATTACTTGAAGATATTGTGGCAAGAAAAACTTAAATGCAGAAACAAAAATCATCTTAAATCCCGCTACAAATCCAAAAGGCGTTGTTAAAACTCTTAAAAATACGATTGATGAACTAAAATCTCGTAAATTTTTTTTAGAAACTTTTTGAATTCTTTTTTTAGAAGCGTTTTTTACATTTTTAAATCTATACGGATAAATTGGATTTTTAATTTTCATTTTCCAAAAACTTCCTTTGCTACACTAACAGTTTGCATTGCATCTTTTGCGTAATAATCGGCATCAATTTTTTTAGCATAATCTTCTGTAAGAACCGCGCCTCCAACACAAATTTTGCAAGTACGATTTATTTTTTTAAGTTCTTCTCTAAGCATTTTTATTGTAAGTTCCATATTTGCAACTGTAGTTGTCATTAAAGCACTTAAACCCACAAGTTGAATATTACTTTCAATTACAGTTTGCACAATTTTTTCAGGCGGAACATTTTTTCCTAAATCAATTACTGTGTAACCATAATTTTCAAGCATTGCACGAACAATATTTTTTCCAATATCGTGAATGTCACCAAAAACTGTTGCAAGAACAATCGAACCTTTGCTTTCTTCTTTAGTTCCAGATTTTGCAAGAACTTCTTTAATTTTCCCAAACGAATTTCCAACTGTGTCGGCACTTAGCAAAAGTTGCGGAAGAAATTTTTTCCCTTGCTCAAAATCTTTTCCTACGTTATCTAAAGCCGGCACAATACAATCATTTATAATTTCTTCGGGTTTGTGATTTTCTAACAATTCTTCTGTGGCTTGTGCTGATTTTTCCTTAAAACCTTTTTCGATGATTTGAATTAAGTTTTGTTCTTTTGCGTCAGCATTTAAATTTTCATTTTTTTTTTGATTTTGCGGATTTGAAGAATTTATGGCAGAATTTGCAGATTTTACATCATAATTTGTGAGATTTTGCGGATTTTTAGAATTTTGCGATTTAAAATCAGTTCCGTTTATTGAAATCGAAATTTTTCCAGAATTAATTGCGTCTTCTAAGATTTGATTTTTTGATTTTTCTGAAGTTGGATCTAAAGTTCCTGTATATTTGTCAATAAAATCAATACAATTTTCGTCAAAACCGGCTAACGCTCTGTAAGCACGATAAGTGTCAATCATACTTTGAGAAGCGGGATTTATAATTGCTGCACTCAAACCTGCGTCTAAGGCAAGCGTAAAAAATCTTGAGTTTATAATGTCGCGTCGAGGAAGTCCAAAAGAAATATTTGAAACGCCCAGAACAAATTGTAAACCTTGAGAGCCAAATTCTTCTTTTAATAAGCGAATTGCTTTTATGGTTTCAAGTGCGGTTTTTTGCTCAGAACTTACAGTTAAAGTTAGCGTGTCAATAAAAATATCTCGAACTGGAATATTATATTTTGCCGCTTCATTGATGATTTTTTTTGCAACTTTTACGCGACCTTGAGCATTTGGAGAAATTCCATCTTCATCAATACAAAGTGCCACGATTGCGCCACCGTAATGTTTTATTAGCGGAAAAACTTTGTCCATAACTTCTTGCTTGCCGTTTACTGAATTTACAAGAGCTTTTCCGTTGTAATAGCGAAGTGCTTTTTCCAAAACTGGAGCTTCGCTTGAATCAAGTTGAAGCGGAATATTAAAAGTTGACTGAATAGATTTTACAGCCAAACACATCATTTCTTTTTCGTCCACGCCCGGAAGTCCAACATTTACGTCAAGAATTTGTGTTCCGCCAGAAATTTGACTTTCTGCTTCGTCCAAAATGAATTGCATATTTTTTTCTTTAAGCGCCGCTTGACATTTTTTTTTGCCAGTTGGATTTATTCGCTCGCCAATAATCACTGGACCAAAATCACCTCCAACTTCTTGCGTTTTGTTGTAAGAGCAAATGTAAGTGTTTACAAGATTTTGATTTTTCTGATTTGAAGTTTGCTGATTTGAAGTTTGCAAAGTTGAAGTTTTCTGATTTTCAGAAAATTGCTGCTGATTTTCTTGATTCTGATTTTGCAAAGTCGCCAGTTTTTTTATTTCTTGAGCCATTTTTTTTATGTGCGAAGGATTTGTTCCGCAACATCCGCCCAAAAGTTTTGCTCCATTCAAGTAATTTTTAACTTGAAAAGTAGCAAATTCTTTATCTTCTACCTTAAAAACATCTTTGCCGTTAATTTGTTCTGGCAAACCAGCATTTGGCTGAATTAAAACTGGAAGATGAGCGTAAGACAAAAACTCATTAGCCAATTTTTCATCTTCTTCAAGCGAACCGCCACAATTAAAACCTAAAATGTCTACGTGCAAACTTTCTAAATAAGTTACGCAAGTTAAAACGTCAGCGCCAGTTAAAGTTCGCAAGTTTGGCTGAAAAGTCATAGTTGCCACGATTGGAAGCGAAGTGTTTTCTTGAATTGCCAAAACTGCCGCTTTAACTTCGTAAAGATCGCTCATAGTTTCAAGAATTGCTAAATCCGCACCAGAATTTTCTGCACAAATTGCCGCTTCTTTGTAAGATTCGTAAGCTTCATCAAAAGTTAAAGGTCCCATTGGTTCCATAAGTTTTCCAATTTGCCCCGAATCCCAACTTATAAAATGATTTATTTTTGAAAATTCGTCATTTTTATGTTTTTCTTCAAATTCAGAAATTGCTTCTTTTTGTAATTTTATTGATTCTTGAATGTAATCTTTTGCTCCCCAGCGAGTTTTTTCTGATTTTAGTTTTAATGGATTTGCTCCAAAACTGTTTGCGGTTAAAACGTTGCAAAATGCTTCAAGATATTGCGTGTGAATTTTTTTTATGATTTCAGGATGATAAAAGTTTAAATCTTCAGGAATTTGATAACCGACAATTCCTTCTTTTTGAATCATTGTTCCCATTCCGCCGTCAAAAATAATTGCGTCAGAAGTTTTTGATTTTTGAAAAAGGAATTCTCTGAAACTTAATTTATTTTTTTGCATTTATAAAACCTTTTGATTGTAAATTGTGAAAAATAATCCGCAAAATCAGCAAATTTAAAAATCATTTATTCATTTGTTGCTTGAAGAATTTTATCAATATTTTTTACAATTTCTGAAACAACATCAACTTTATTCATTGCGTAAATGTGAATTCCTTTTATTCCGTTTGAAATTAAATCAATAATTTGTTCAGTAGCGTAGGCGATTCCTGCTTGCTTCATTGCTTCTGGTGAAGATGAAAATTTGTCGCAAATACTTAAAAGTCTCGCCGGAATGTACGCTGAAGAAAGTTTAACCATTTTTTCAACTTGATTGCTGTTTGTGATTGGCATAATTCCTGCAAAAACTGGAACGTGAATTCCTTTTGACTGCAATCTGTAAAGATAAGAATAAAGCATATTGTTGTCAAAAAACATTTGTGTTGTTAAAAAATCAACTCCAGCGTCAACTTTATATTTTAAGTTTTCAATATCTTCTGAACGATTTGCACTTTCTGGATGTCCTTCTGGATAACACGCACCGCCTACACAAAATCCTTCGTTTTTTAAAATCGTAACAAGTTGATTTGCGTGACGAAGTTCTGGAATTGTTGAACTTTCAAGCGTTTGCCCTTGAGGAATGTCGCCACGCAAGGCAAGAACGTTTTTAATTTTTGCATCTTTCATTTTTGAAATGTCATTTTTAAGACTTTCCAAATTGTTTCCAACGCAAGTTAAATGCGAAAGAGCAGGCGTTCCTGATTCAAGAATTTTTTGTGCAATTTCGATTGTGTTTCCGCGAGTTGTTCCTCCAGCACCGTAAGTAACGCTCATAAAATCTGGATTTAATTTGCTAAGCGAAAGTGCCGTGTTTACAACATTGTCAAAATTTATTTGCTTTTTTGGCGGAAAGATTTCAAAACTTAAAATTATTTTTTTTGATTTAATAATGTCGCTGATTTTCATAAAATTATTATATAAAAAGTGCAAATTCTATGCAAATATTTGATTTTGTTTATTTTTTTTTATTTTGGAGCAAGTTTTTTATAACTCCACCA
>CAZLXK010000155.1:0-6378 GCA_964563305.1 uncultured Treponema sp. | reverse complement strand
TTGAAAAACGGCTTCCGCACTTCGTTTGTGCAGATTGTTTTTCAAAGCAGAACCTTGCCTACGTGCATTTTTGGCTATTTATAAAAAATAAAATTTCAAATTCATCGCAAATTTACTGTCAAATCAAAAAACCAAAAGGGAAAAAAATGACTAGAACTTATGACGACACAATGTTTATTGACACTTTTGAGCACGAATACACTTGGCTCAACGGATTTATGCGAAATGTTCGCCGCTATTCAAAAAAAACTGCAATTCTCGATCCTCAACAAAACAAAAAATGGACTTACGAGCAATTAAATTCTGAAGCAAATCGCCTCGCAAACGCTTTGCAAAAAGACGGAATTCAAAAAAATGATGTTGTAATGACCGCTTTAAGAAATTCGCCGGCATTCGCTTTAACTTACGTGAGTCCTAGAAAAATTGGAGCAATTCTTTTAGCAGCGAATTTTAATTTAAGTGCGGGCGAAATGGCACTTTTAATCGAATATAACAAGCCAAAAGTTATAATTTATTCAGCAAATATTGCACAAATGATTGTTGACGCTGTAAAAAAATCAAATTTTAAGCCACAAAAATGCATTCTTGCTGATAATATTGAAAACATTGAAATTCCGCACGAACACGTTTTGCTTGAAGATTACATAAAAAACTCAAGCGAAGAAGAGCCAAAAATCAATTTTCGTCCACATATTTACGACGAAGTTTTGCGTCTTTGCACAAGTGGCACAACTTCCTTGCCAAAATGCGTTCCGATTAACGACATCAACGAAGTTTTAAGTGCTCACGATGTAATTATGCATTATCCGCTTAACGCCACCGACATAACTTTGAATATGACGCCTTGGTTTCATCGCGGAGGTTGCCATTGTGCAGGTCCAGGACCAATTTTTTACGTAGGCGGAACAGTTGTTGTAATGCGAAAGTTTCAGCCACAAAGTGCTCTCGATTGGGTTGCTCAATACGGAATTACGTTTTTGATGGGTGCTCCTGCAAATCTTACAATGCTTTCTAAAGGTCAAGAAAATGCTCACAGAAATTTAGCGTCTTTACGTGGAATTGTTACGATGGGCGCTCCACTTTCAAAATCTGACTGCACACGTTTCTTTGAAACACTTACGCCAAACATTTACAACGGTTATGGCACAACAGAAACTTTTTGGAATTCATTTTTAAGACCTTATATGCTTCCAGAAAATGCTGGCTCGGTTGGTTTAAGTTGTATTGATGACGAAGTTCGCGTAGTAAAAATTTATGATGATAAAAAAGCCGAACCTTCAGAAATGATTGCTCACGACAACACAGAAATTGGCGAAATAATAATTCATTCTCCAGCAAAATCAACTTACAGTTATTACAATAATCCTGAACAAACAAAGCAAAAATTTTACAAAGGTTGGATGTACACAGGCGACACTGGAACTTGGGACAAAGATTGGATTGTAACAATAAGCGGCAGAAAAGATGATATGATGATTGTTTCTGGCGAAAATATTTATCCAACTCAAATAGAAGAAGTTTTAAACGAACATCCAAAAGTTAAAGACAGCATTGTAACTTCTGTTCCAGATAAAATTCGTGGGCAATGCGTGGTGGCTTACGTGGTTGCTTCTGACAAAACTTTGACAGTAAAAGAACTTTATGATTTTTGTGCAAACAGCGAAATGCTTTCTCGTTACAAGCGTCCAAGATATTTTGCGATTATTGATGAAATTCCTTTTAACGCAACCGGCAAAAAATTGCATTTTGTAATTAAACAGCGAGCCTTAAAAGATTTAGAATCCGGACTTTTGCGTAAAAATTGACGGTTAGTGAGCGGAGTCGAACCACGGTTGGTGAGTTTATCGAACCATTGGAGCAAATTTTTGCGTGCTAACCTGCAAACGAAGTTTGATTACTTTTCGTGGTTCCGCTAATCGCTCCATTGCTTCGCAACTCGCTTCGCTCGCCACTACAATCAGGGCTAGGCTTTTTTTCAAGAACGATTTGTTTTTCTGCTCGCGAGTTTTATGCAAAAATAAAATCTTTATGAAAACGTTTGCATAAATAATTAAAGCGTGTTAAAATTAAAATAATACTGGGGGGGGGTAAAACTTTAAAAGAAAAATTTAAAGTCTTACTCCCTTTTAGCAAAAGCTTCCCCAAAAATCACAAAAAGGGGGAAGATATGTATAAAAAAATTATTCCACTTCTTTTTACAGTTTGCATTTTTATTTCTTGTCAAAATCAAACAAATCCAAAAGAAACATCTTCATCTTCGGCTACAAGTAGCGGCTCACAAACTACAAGTTCTGCGTCTACAGTAAGCGAAGAATTTACTGATTGGAAAGATTTATGCTCTTCAAGTTTTGAAACCACAATCGAAGATGCAAAAGGCAAAACCACACTTTTGTATTCCTACAGAACTTTTAGCGTTTGTTGCGATTCAAGCGGAAAATCAACTGGCGATTATTTTGTACTGCGCATTCAAGAAACATTTTCTGACGAAGTTCCTTACAGCGAAAGTCACAAACAAAATGCTTCTTACTCTCAAACTTGGTACAAAAAATATTTTCTTCACAATGCAGCGTTTGGTTCATTAAAAAATGTAAAAGCCAACGACGACAAAACTATTTATCTTGAGTTTGCGAACAAAACCTTTAATTCTGTAAATCTTAGTTCAACAGAAAGCATAAAAGACGAAAACTTAGATTACGGTTTACAAGGTTGCCTTAGTGTAAAGGCCGAAACTTCAAGAACTTTTTATATTCCAGCGGTAAGTTCTTCAAATACTTTTACATATTATAATCAAATTTCTTCTAATCGATACATTTATGGAATCGCGTTTTACAATGATCATCTTACTATAGAAGTTTCATCTTGTGCTTCTTCTGATTCTAGCGGACCAAGTGCAGGACAAAATGCTCAATATAGAAATTTATATTATTCTGAAGTAGGAACTTTAGTTGGAATAAATAATGACACTTCAAGCGGCTATTCTTATAAAAATGACGGAACTTTTTGCACGATAAAAACTAGCACAAAAAGCATTTATCCAAAAATTTCTAGCGGACAATTTGTTCTAAATTAAAAAAATCTCGTCGCCAGATGCAAGACACAAAACCGCAAGTTTCTTGAAGTAAAGCCTAGCCCCGATTGTTCTTGACCTCCTGTCAATAACGAGAATGTGCAACCTTCGGTTGCTTGCGAGGTTTTTGCAAAACCTCGTGATATTTTATTAGTTAAGATTTTATTTTCAAAAGGAACGACATCCTTGTCGACATCTTTTATAAAAAGTGCATAAACTGAAACTTTCTTGAAGTAAAGCCTAGCCCCGATTGTAACGATTGCCGTAAGGCAAGTGCGTAGCACCAAAGCGAAAGCGTAGTCGCAGAAAGCGGGTCGAAGTTATGAAAATTCGCTCCAAATTAAAATCAGCAAAATTCAGCCGAACATAAACTAAATGACAATATCGTTTTTTTTTGATATAATTTATTGCATTAAACTTTTGCATTTGCAAATTTAAATTTTTCAATCAGGAAGCGAAAATGCTTTATTATTTGGGCGGATTTTTAACGCAATTTTGGGGACCAGCGAGACTTTTACAGTCATATTCAGTTTTAATTGTTTTAGCACTTTACACAGGATTTTTTGTAACAAAATTTCTTCTTCCTAAGTTTTATAAATTTTTACCAACTGACCGCGGCAGAGATTTTACGCTGAGCAAAGAAGCGTCAAAAGGCAAACCTACAGGTTCGGGCGTTGTTTGGATTAGTTTTTTTGTGATTTTAGCATTTATTTTTTGTCCGCTGAATTTTCTTGAAGGAAGCATTTTAGTTTTAACTTGGATTATGATGCTCACAGGATTTTTGGACGACAGAAGCAAAAACGGCTGGGGCGAATACATTAAAGCACTTTTGGATTTAATTGTTTGCTTGACTGCAAGTTTTCTTTTGGCTCACTTTATGAAAAACGAATTTGAAGATTCTCGACTTTACTTTTGGTTTCCTTTTACTTCAAAACTTGTTCACATTCCAACTTGGCTTTACATTATTATTGCGACAATTTTGCTTTGGGTTAGCATAAACACTACAAACTGCACTGACGGCGTGGACGGTTTAAGTTCATCTTTAGTTTTGTTGGCACTTTTTACAATGGGACTTGTTTTTTACATGATTTTAGGCCACGTGGACATTGCAAATTATCTTTTGGTTCCAAGCTTAAAGCGTGGTGCGATTTGGGGCTTGATGACTTTTTCTCTAGCGGGCGTTCTTATGGGATATTTGTGGCACAACGCTTTTCCAAGTTCAGTTTTAATGGGCGACGCTGGCTCAAGAGCATTAGGTTTTTACACTGGCGTTTGCGTTCTTGTGATTGGAAATCCGCTGATGTTTTTAGCGACTTCTTCAATCATTTTTATTAACGGCGGAATGGGACTTTTAAAAGTTGCACTAAAAAGATTTTTGCACATCAGCATTTTTGAAAACATTAGATTTCCGCTGCACGATCATATGCGAAAAAATAAAGGTTGGTCGCCAACTCAAGTTTTAATAAAATTTGTGATTATTCAACTTTTGATTACAGTCGCAATGTTGGCGATTTTCTTTAAGGTTCGCTAGTTTTATTGATATACGGTGATTATTTGCTGATTTAATAAAAAAAGTAGGAGAATTTTTTAATGAACAAAAAACGAGTTGTAATTACAGGAATGGGAGTTGTTTCTCCTGTAGGAAATACAGTTGAAGACGCTTGGCAAAATGTTAAAAACGGCAAAAGTGGAATCGGCAAGATTTCGCTTTTTAATCCAGATCGACTTGGCGTAAAAATTGACGGCGAAGTTAAAAATCTTAACGTTGAAGATTACGGAATAAATCCGCGTGCAACTAGAAAAATGGCTCGCTTTTCTAAATTTTGTCTTGCTGCAACGGCACAAGCGGTTAATGATTCTGGCTACACAAAAGAATCTTTGCAAAATGAAAAAGTTGGCGTTTTGATTGGCTGTTGCATTGGAGGAATTGACGCAACCGCAGAAGGTTTTAAGAAACTTGATGATCCCGCCGCTGGCCCTTCTCGAATTCCTCCTTTAACAACTCCGCTTATGATTTCAAACGAAGCTGCTGCAAACGTAAACATTTACTACGGCTTAAAAGGTTTCAGTTGGACTTTAGGAACCGCTTGTGCTTCTGGAACTGACGCTTTGGGACTCGCAGTTGATTTAATCCGAAGTGGAAGATGCGATTTGTGCATTTCTGGCGGAACTGAAGCGGCAATTACAGAGTTTAGCATTGCAAGTTTTGAAGCATTGCAAGCACTTAGCCACAGTTACAACGATAATCCGCAAAAAGCAAGTCGCCCTTTTGATAAAGAAAGAGACGGTTTTGTTTTGGCGGAAGGTTCAGCAATTTTTATGCTCGAAGAATTAGAACACGCAAAAGCTCGAGGTGCAAAAATTTACGCTGAACTTGCGGGATTTGGTTCAAGTTGCGACGCTTATCACATTACCGCTCCTTTGCCAGACGGAAGTGGTGCTGCTCTTGCCGTAAAAGAAGCACTTAAAGACGCAGAACTTAAGCCACAAGATATTCAGTATTACAACGCGCACGGAACTTCAACGCACGCAAATGACAGCGGCGAAACTCAAATGCTAAAAAATGTTTTTGGTGATTATGCATACAAGCTTCACATTTCTTCAACAAAATCCATGACCGGACACTTAGTGGGAGCGGCAGGTTCCATAGAAGCACTTTTCTGCGTAAAAGCAATAAACGACAGTTTTGTTCCGCCAACAATTAACTTAGAAAATCCAGACATAGAAGGCGGATGCGACTTAGATTACACGCCAAACGTTGGAGTAAAAGCACAAATAAACGCTGCAGCTTCAGCCTCGCTAGGATTTGGCGGCCACAACGCTTGCATAGTGATTAAAAAGTATTCGGAATAAACTTGCGGATTTTTGTTTTTTGATGGGAAATAAAAAGAGTTCTTTATGAACCAAAAGGAATTAAGGGAAAATTTGTCTTTGAACATAAAATGCAGACGAAAAATATATTCTTTAACGCAGGAAAAATTAGCGGAAGAGGCTGGACTTTCGGCTCAAACTATAAATGATATTGAAGGTTGCAGAACTTGGGTGAGCGACAAAACTTTGGTTAAACTTTCGGAAGTTCTTCACACAACGCCTGCGGAACTTTTGCTTACAACTGGCGACAAAAAAAACTGAAACCTTAGATTTTTTGAAATTTAAAACTGATTTGCAGGATTCTGTAAGGAAAACTATTGAAGAGAAGTTTAAAAATATTGAAAATTTTTGATTGATTTTGTGGATTTTTTATTTAAGCAAAATGTCGAGTTTTTTGAAATTTAAAAGAATCGTCACCCTGAACTAGTTTCAGGGTCTGT
>CAZLXK010000154.1:0-6415 GCA_964563305.1 uncultured Treponema sp. | reverse complement strand
TATTATTTTTTTGGACTTTCACATTTTGCACAAGAAAATTATCCTGAATGTGTAAAAGATTTTTATAATTCCTGCGTGATTTTTAAAGAAATCGAAAAATCAGAAAATAAAACTTTGTCTAAAAACTCACAACTTCAAAACGCTTACGTTTATTCTCGAATGTTTGCAGGCCACGCTTTTTACAAAAATCATCAATTTTTAAATGCTCAGCGTTTACTCGAAAACTTAATTTGCGACGGAAGTCAAGTTTCAAAGCAAGATTATGAAAATTCTATTTTAATGCTTTTTGATTCTTATCTTGAAAATGAAAATTACGATTCTTTGCTAAAAATTTATGATAATTTGTGTAAAATTTTAAATTCTGATTTTAATGATGATGAAGATTTCGTTGCTTCGAGTGAAAAATCCGCCACTTTTCGTGACGAAATTTATGGTGAAACAGAAAAATCCGTCACTTTAACTGAAGAAACTCTTACTTCAAGCGAAAAATCCGTCGCTGAAACAAAAAATCCGCAAGAAAATTCCGCAATTTCAAGCGAAGTTTATTACAAACTTACACTTTACGCCGCTCAAGCCTTAGAAGAAAAAGGCGAATATAAAAATGCTTACGAACTTTACACAAAAGTAATGTTCGGCTCAAATTCTTATTTAGCGTCAATCGCTTTGCAAAAATCTTACACAGTTGCAACAAATCACAAAAAAGAAGTTAATGCTGAGCCAGGCGACGTTTTAGAAAAAGTAAAAGATTCACTTTCTGATTATAAAGATTTGCTTAGTCAATTTTGGACAAGACTTGCAATCGATTCTTTTTACAATGGCGACTTTGAAAAATCTAAACAATATTTTAAGAATGCACAAGAAAATGATTTAGACAAAAAATATTTAGCACTTCAAGGACTTTATCTTTCTTCTATTGAACTAAATCAAAATCCAGAAAACGCAATTCAAATCTTAAATGAATATTTTACAAAAGTGTCAGTTTCAAAAGAAAACGAATATTATTTTGATTATTTAAACTTTTATGCAAAAGTTTACGCTTATCTTTTTGATTGGCAAAAATCCTTAGAAAACTCAAAAATCGTATGCGAAAATCTTCCAAATTTTCCGCAAAAAAAATATTTGTATAAAGAAGCAATTTATTGGCAAAGTCTTGCACTTTACAATTTGAAAAATTATCAAGACGCACTTTTTTCTATAGAAAAAATTTGTCCTCTTCTTAAAAATCAAAACGAAAGCTCTTCAAATCAAAAAAATCAAGAAGGAATTTGGTACAACGCAAATCTTTTGTACGCAAAAATTTTGGTAAAAAATCAAAATGAAACTCAAGCAAAAAAAGTTTTTGAAATGATTGAAGATGCGCCTTTAAAAGATCAAGATCGCTTGGATTTTGCAAAAGTTCTTTTTATGAGCGGATATTTGGATTTAAGTTTAAGACAAGCGTTGCGTGTAGAAAATACAGATTCTTATTATATTTGTGCACTCGATTATTTTAACAAAAAAGATTATGTAAATGCACAAAAATTTTTTGAACGTTATATTGAATCAAAAAGTGAAGAGAAAATTTTTTATGCAAAGTTTTACTTAGGATATTGCGAGTACAAATTAAATCAAAACGAAAAAGCGTATAATACTTTAATGAATCTTGTTCAAACTGACAAAAATAATGATTTAGCTTTTAATGCTTGTATGACTGCTGTAAACGCGGCTTTGCAATTAAAAGATTTTCCTAAGGCAAGCGATTCATCTCTTTTAGCAATTTCTTGTGCTAAAAATCAAAATCAAAAAGAAGAAGCAATTCTTTTAAGTGCTGACATTTATTCTGATTCAAAAAATTACGACAAAGCAATTTCACTTTTACAAGAATCAGCAAATCAAAATAATGAATTTGGAATGAAATCGCTTTACAAAATCGCACAAATTTATGAAAAGCAAGGAAATTTAAACGAAAGCGATAAAACTTTTTTACTTCTTTCAACAAAATTTCCGAACAGTTCATTTGCAGACGAATCTTCTTACAGACGTGGCGAACTTTTTTACGCAGCACAAAAATATCAAATTGCAATTTCAAGATTTAAAGATTATCAAAAAGAATTTAAAAAAGGAAAATTTTTGGACGCGTCTTATTTTTATATGGCTGACAGTTACGCAAAAATCAATCAAAATAATTTTGCAATTTTACAATATAAATATTTGTTAGAATTTATGCCGAACAGTTCTTACGTTTTTAATTCAAGAAAAAATTTAATAAATATTTATCGCTCTCAAGCAAATTATAAAGACTCACTTGAGCAAGCAAATATTTTGATTTCGCAATTTCCTGAACTTTCGCAAAAAGATGAAATTTATCAAGAAAAGGCGGAACTTGAAAAACTTTTAAATGGCGAAGATGAAAAATATATAAAACTTCAATCTGAATACAAAAAAAATGGTTCGTCTTCTACAAAATCAGGAAGAATTTTAGGAACTCAACTTTGCGAATATATGTGGCAAAATCAAAACTTAAAAGAAGAAGCTTTTGTTTTGGCAAATGAACTTTTTTCAATCCAAAGTGAAGGCGAAAATGAAACTGACGAAGCAAAATACGCTGCAAGAACTTCTATAATTGTTGCAGAATATTGTCGCTCAAAAAATGATAACTTAACAAGTGCACAAACTTATCTTTTGTCTGCAAAATACGCTCGACTTGACTCAAATGATTTTTTAGCACAAAGAGCACTTTACGGAGCAGTTGAAGCTTTTGACGCTGCTTCTTTAATTCAAGACGCAAAACTTGCTTGTAAAACTTTAAATGAACTTTATCCAGAAAGTTCTTATACAAAAAATGCAAGTCAACTTTTGCAAGGAAAATAATCTTTTATGAGGTTGCAAAAATGAAAATGAATTCAAACTTTATAAAACAAAAAAATAAAAACTTCGCAAGAAAAATTTTTCTCATTTTAACTTTGGGATTTTTTTCAAGTTTAAGTTTTGCTCAAAATTCTCAAAATCAACAAAATTCTCAAAACGAACCGCAAGCAGATTTTTCTGACATTCAAATTCTTTTGCCAGATTTTACAACAACAGTTCAAGGCGATTCTATTTTGGCTGGAAAAGATTCAGTTTTGGATTTTTCAAATGTGCTTCCTCAAAGTCAAGAAATTTCTTCAATGCTACCAGTTTTGCCTCAAGTTGATTTTAGTCAAGAAGAAAATGTTTTAAGCGAAGAGAGTGAAACTTCAGTTGCCGAAAAATCAATTTATCTTGAAGGACTTTTGGGCGGCGGTTATCCAGGATATTTTACTGGCGATTTTTCAATTTACAAAAATTCTGGAACTTCGCCTTTTTTACTTCGATTTAAGCACGAAAGTCTTTACGGTTATGGAAAGAAAAGTGCAAGCGATGGATTTTTTGATACGAACACAAATCTTCACGGAGAAAAAAAATTTGTTTTAAATAATTTTGATTTTAAGGCGGACGCTGATTATGATTTTTTTAGTTACGGACTTCAGTCAAAAAGCGATGCGTTTTATGATTTAAATATGCAAACGATTTCTACAAATGATTATGCACTTTGGAATTTGCCAAACGGATTTTCTTTAAAGTTTAATTTTGATGGTGAACTTTATTCGCGTTATGGCGGCACAAAAAATTCAAATCTTGTAGAAAATCTTTTAAGTCAAGAAACTAAAGTTTCAGTTTTAAATTTGCTTCCAAGTTTTAATGCGACTTGGTCAAATGATTTTTTAAGTTTTGATTTTCTTGCAAAATATAATTTAGAAACTTTCGCTTCTAAAACAGATTTTTCTTCGGCAAGTTCTTCAAGTTCAAATTCTTCAAGTTCAAGTTCTGCAAATCAATCAACAAGTTTAATTCATCGCGGAGAATTTAATTTTTCAAGTTCTTACATTTATGATAACAGCGAAACTTCAAATCATTTTAATTTAACTGCACTCGGCGGAATTGTTGTGGGAAATCAAATTGGTTCAGTTTTGCCAGTAATTCCTCGCAGCATTTTAAATATTTCTTACGAAAAAAAAATCGGAAAATCGCTTAGAACATTTTCTGTAAACGCAAGTGGCGGTTTAGATTCTTATCTTGAAAAATTTTCTGATTTAGAAAAACAATTTAAGTTCACCACGCAAAAATTTTTGCCTTCAGAAACTTCAATTTATTTTGTTGACATAAATTCTTCAATTCCAATTTTAGATTCATTTACTTTTGATTTTGACGCAAAACTTAAAAAGCCTTTGTGGTCAAACGGATTTTGGGAAACTTCTTATTCTCAAAGTTTAGAAAGTGGTTTGTATTCTTTAAGTCAGTTTGATGATTATTGCTTAAGTTCAGATTTTGCATTTTCTTACGCGTTTAACATTTTTGTGCTTAAAATGAATTACAAATCAAATTGGATTCATGTTCCTTCAAACGAATATCCACATTTACTAAACTTGTCATTTTCTTATGATTCAGAAAATAGTCTTTGGGGATTTGAATTTGAAGCGGGCGAAGGTTTTGGTTTAAATGATTATGTTCCAATAATAAATTGCGGTGCATATTATCGCTTAAAAAATTCGATTCGCTTAGCATTTGAATTAAACGACGCTGTAAAACTTTTTAGCGGAAAAAATAGAATTTACTCTTCGTCGTCTTATGAACAAAGTAGCGGAAATTTAACATTCTTAGTAAAATTTTTCTTTTAAAATTTGGAGGTTTAAAATATGTGGAATATTTTAAAAAGTGGCGGTCCTTTAATGATTGTAATTTGTCTTTTGGGTTTATTTTCAATTTTTATAATTGCCGAAAGAATTTACTATTATTTAGGAATAAAAAAACGTGATAAAAAATTAATGTCAACTGTTCTAACAGATTTATCTCGAGGCGATTTTAGTTCAGTTGAATCTGCGTGCGTTCTTGCTGATACGCCTTGCTCGCAAGTAATAAAAACTGCTTTAGAAAATCGAAATCTTGATGAAAATCATTTAAAAGAACTTGTGCAAACAAAAATGGACGGAGTTGTTCCACAACTTGAGCATCTTCTTACGGCACTTACAACTATTGCAAATATTTCAACTTTAGTTGGACTTTTAGGAACTGTTACAGGAAACATAAAAGCGTTTGGTGTTTTAGGAAATGGCGGAACTATGGGCGATCCTGCACTTCTTGCAAATGCGATTGCTGAAGCATTAATTACAACAGTTGGCGGACTTGTAGTTTCAATTCCTTCGATTGTAGCAAGTAATTTTTTTAATAACGAAGTAAATCATCGTCTTAATGATATGGAAACAAATGTAACTCAAGTTTTATATCGATTAACTGGCAAGGAATTATAAAATGAAAGTAAATCGAAAACGTTCTCATAAAACTGTTGGAATTGACTTGTCGCCAATGCTTGACGTTATTTTTCAGTTGATTTTGTTTTTTCTAGTTTCAACTACATTTGCAACTTTGCCGGGAATTAAATTGAATTTGCCAGTAAGCACAACTTCTCAAGGAACTGACGCGAGTGGAATTACAATTACAGTTGATGAAAATGAAAACATTTATTTTAAAGATAAAAATATTTTGTTGGAAAATTTAGGAGAAAATCTTTTGACAGTTGATACAGGAAAACTTTCCAAAGAAAATTATCCTGTGATTTTAAGTGTTGATTCAAAAGTTACAAGCGGAACAATCGTAAAAATTTTTGATGAATTAAGAAAAGTTGGTTTTAGTTCTGTAAGTTTAAGAACAAGAAATTGATTTTAAGGAAAATTAAAAATTATGACTTCACTAAATAAAAGTGCAAATATTTTTAGTATTTTGATAAGTTTTTTTGCAGTTGTAATTTTTGTGATTGCTTGCATTTTTCTAAAAACAAAAGAAAAAAATGTTTACAAAACAATTCAAATTCAACTTTCGCCAATTTCTCAAAATGAAAAAATTCTTCCTAAAGAAGAAACGCAAAACTTAAATCAAAATCAAAATCTCGAAGAAAATACGCTTGATGAAAAAGTCGAATCAAAAATTCCTGAGCCCAAACAAAATCCGCAAGTAAAACAAACAACTCAAAGTCAACCAAAACAAACGCAAAGTTCACAAAGTCAAACAAAACAAACTCAAACTTCAAGTAAAACGTCGCAAAGTCAAGAGCGAGTAAATCAGCCAAAAATCCGCAAAAGTATAGAAGAATTAATGGCAGAACAAAATGCTCTAAAAGAATCTCAGTCGACTGTTGATTGGAATGAAGATTTTTCTCAAGACGAAATTTCAAATGTTCAAAATCAAAACTCTAAAGTTGAGTCAAAAATTGCGAGTACAAAATCAAGTTTTTCTGGAACTGCTGGTTCTTTAAGTTCAACAAACAATTCTTCTTCGCTAAGTTCTTCATCAAAAAATCAAAAACAAACGCAAGAAGTTTCAAATCAAACAAAATCTTCTTTGCAAGAATTGGAAAGTGCAA
>CAZLXK010000153.1:0-6419 GCA_964563305.1 uncultured Treponema sp. | reverse complement strand
ATTATTTAGGTTAGTCTTTTGTGTGTACAAATTGCCTACAATGTGCTGTATTTTAAACAGAAGCAAACTACATTAAAATTCTTTTAAAATTTCTTCAATATAATTTCTAACATCTGTTGCGATGGCATTTTTTAATTGCATAAGATTTTCTTTATTGGTTTTAAATGAAGTTCCAGTTGGCATAAAAAGTTGAACTACATCTATATTTAAGGCTTCGGTTATTTGGGAAAGAGTTTTTTCTTCAGGATATGAATGTTCCAATTCAATGCTCTTAATTGTTGCTTCTGAAATATGTGCTTTTTCTGCTAATTGAAACTGAGTTAACTTCTTACTTTTTCTGATGTTTTTAATATTTTCAGCAATTCGGCATCTTATTTCTAAATCCTGCATAAAGTTATTTTTATACAAAAACAATTTGTATTACATAGATATAAAATATACTAATATTATAAAAGTAGATTTTATCTATACTTTTAAGTATATTTGTTTTATACTTTCTTATAAAAAGTTTATATAAGGAAGCGTAAATGCCACAAAACAATATAAAACAATCTTTAATTGCAGAAATCGAAAAACGTGTTCAAGACAAAATTTTAGAACCAGAAAATGCAAAACTTTTAACAAAACTTATCCAAAATGCAGATTCTGATGATGAAGCTGTTCAAATTTCTGCTTTAGGAACAATGTACAAACGAACCGGATTGCATTTTCAACCAAAACTTGAACCAAAAATGGGCGACACAATAAGATATTTTAAGAAAAACGAAAATCTATCTTTCCATACAGACGATTCAAAACCTACGAACAAATTAATAATTGGCGACAATTACGAGGCACTTCAAAATCTTTTAATTCAATATAAAGGAAAAATTGATGTAATTTACATTGACCCGCCTTACGGAAAAGACAGCATGGGCGAATTTGCAAAGACGAATTATCAAAACGCAATTACACGCGACAATCTGCTTTCTATGCTTTACTTGCGACTTACACTTGCAAAACAACTTTTAAGCGATGATGGCGTAATTTTTTGCAGCATTGATGATAAAAATCAAGCGTATGTAAAATGTTTGTTTGACGAAGTGTTTGGGGAAGAGAATTTTGTGGGAAATATAACTCGTATATCAATAAAAGGTGGAACAAAAACAAGAAATATAAAACCTGTAAATGATTATGTACTTGTTTACGCAAAGCAATTAAATACAGCAAATGAAAAAAAAGAACTTTTGTTAGGTGAAGAATTTGAAGAGAAAAATAATTTTATATATAAAGATGAAAAAGGAGCTTATGCTAAAGGTCGAGAATTAAATAAATGGGGAGCTGGTTCAAGAAGAGAAGATTCTCCTTCAATGTGGTTTCCTATTCAAGGACCAAATGGTGAAGAAGTCTATCCGATAAGGAATGATGGTTCTGAAGGTCGTTGGCGTTGGGGAAAAAAGAAATTATTACAAGCAGTTAGCGAAAATGATGTTATTTTTGAAAAACGGGAAGATGGTTCTTATATTGTTTATCAAAAAGTAAGAGAAGATAAAGAGAAAAATAAACAGTTGACATCAGTTTTGACAGATTTTTTGAATGCAGATGGCAGCGAAGATTTAAAGGGTATTTTTGATACTATGATGGCTATCTTTGACTATACAAAACCACAATCTTTAATATCATTTTTAATTCAAAATTATCCGGATGATAACGCTATTATTTTAGATTTTTTCGCAGGCTCAGGCACAACTGGACACGCAGTTTTAGATTTAAATAAACAAGATGGCGGAAATCGCACTTTTATTCTCTGTCAATTGAATGAAAAAACAGACAAAACTCCAAAAGGAATTGCCTATGACGTAACTTCTAAACGCTTAAAACGCATTATGACTGGCTCTTGCTACGATGGCACATCAGATTTTCCATGGCTAAAAGACCACGAGCCTTACGGCGGAAATCTTGATGTTTACGAAATTAAGTCAGTTTCAAACTGCGAATATACAAAAGGAAAATCACCTTTTGATGTTATTGATGAAACTCTTTACGGAAAAGAAAAATTTAAGACTGTAAAAGAAAAAATCGAATGGATTTGCCAAAATTTCGAGAACACACAGAAAAGTGAGAAATAGATTCCGAAACGAGTTCGGAATGACATTTTTTTCGGCAAAATATTTGCAATGACGATGGAGTAAAAAATGTTACAAGAAGCAAGAGATTTACAAAATGAAGCAGTTTCAAAATTAGTAAATATTTTAAATCAAAATAAAACGGAATTTACTTTTAAGGCTCCAACTGGAAGTGGAAAAACTTATATGATGGCAGATTTTATGAACCGTATAATTTCTGCACACAAAAATGTTATTTTTATTGTTTCTACACTTTCAAAAAGTAATCTTGCAGAACAAAATTATAAATCGTTTAAAAATTTAAGCGAAAACGGCACTTTTTCAAAATTAAATCCTTTTTTAATCAATTCTGATTCTAGTGGCGAAGGCAGCCTTTTTATTCCAACAGATTATAACGTTTACGTACTTCCTCGCGACCTATATAAAGAAAAAAGCAAACTTAAAAACGAAGGTACTTTCTTAAACTTTTTGCAAGCAATGAAAGGCGACTTATTTATCAATGAAAATCTAAATAAAGTTCCTCACGACATTTATCTTATAAAAGATGAATGTCATATTGCAACAACAAATCTTGATGAATTGAATAATTATTTTTCTGCAATAATTAATTTTTCGGCAACTCCGAAACTTTCTCGTGGGCAACTTCCAGATGTAGAAATTACGAATATAGAAGCAGAAAATGCAAAATTAATAAAAAAAGTAAAAGAGGGTTCAAAAGATGATAGTCTTGAAATTGCGCTTGAAAAGTTTGAAGAAATAAAAACAGATTACATAAATTTACTTGGCGTAAATCCGTGTTTGATAATCCAAATTTCAAACAAAGATAAAGCTGAAGAAGAACTTGAAAATAATATTAAAGTAGCTCTTTCTAATCATCAAGAATTAAAATATGTTTATATTGCCGGAGAAGAAAAAAATTGCAAATCAAATGATTCTGGTTTGAATAAACTTTCTGTAAAAAAATGGAAAGATTATATAAAAGGAAAAACTTCTACAATTTCTGTAATTATTTTTAAAATGGTAATTTCTGAAGGCTGGGACATTCCGCGAGCTTGTATGCTTTACCAAATCCGCGATTCAAAAAGTAAACAACTTGACGAACAAGTTATGGGGCGCGTTCGTAGAAATCCTCGCTTGCTAGATTTTGAAACATTGGACGATACGGCAAAAGAACTTGCTTGTACAGCTTGGGTTTGGGGAATTGTTCCTCAAGTATTAGGTACAAAACAAGTAAAACTTTTTAATAATTACAATATTGAAAATGAAATTCGTATAAAAACTACAAAACTTTTAAATATTTCACAATCAAACTTTAATTTTGAAAATTACATACAAAATTTAAAAACTAATCAAATTACAAAAACTAGCATTTTTACGCTTTATCAAAATCTGTTAAATCAAAATAATGAAATTCAATCTATGTGCTATTCGTATTCTTCGGATTTTGAAAAATGGCACATTTTTACAGAAAATTTGGGAAACATAAAAACCTCTTATGATAAATATATTTGCGACTATGAAAAAAGTATGTTTGTTTGCAAAGATGTAAGTTTTCCTGCTTCAAGTTGCTACACAGAAACTGAAAAAAGTCTAACTCTTGAAGATTGGATTTGGTACAGAAAAAAAGATTCTGAAAATGATTTTGAAAACGATTTTTCATTTGATAGCGATGCGGAAAAAAAATGGGCAGAACTTTTAAAAGATATTAGACAAAATTCAATTTGCAAAACTCAAACTTTAAATTTTGAAAATGGTTCAACTAAGTTTTTGTGGGGCAAAAATTTTCCGTTTAATTCGGAAATTAAATTTGAATATTACTTAGATGGTATTCATTCGTCTTATCCGGATTTTGTAATGAAAGATAAAAGTGGTAAAATTCATATTTTTGAAGTAAAAAGCGAAAATGAATCTAGTAAAATCAATATTGACAAAGAAGAGTACGAAGAAAAAATTAGAGCGTTAAAAGAATGTTATAAAGTATGTTCGCAAAAAACGGGACATATTTTTTACATTCCAGTTTTAAAAGATTCGCATTTTCAAATTTATAAATACGAAAATGGCGAAGAAAGTTTTATTACTGAAAGACAATTTAAAGATTCTTTTAATGCAGATTCAACATTTAAAATAAGTCATAAAAAACTTTCAGCTAAATATAAAAATTGTAAAGTTGCAGATAATAAATGATGAAAAAAAATAGGAGAAAAAAAAATGAATTATTGGGAATTTAGCGGAAAGGTTATTCACGTTCGGCAATATGAACAAGTAACTTCTGTAGTCCTTGAAGGTGCTACAGAAAAGGGGTATTTAGTGAAGTTGTCGGCTATAGGAAAGCCGCAACTATTTGAGCCATTCGGTTATATTGGAAAGTATAGTCAAATGTCATTGTCAGGACATTTTGAAACAATTAGAAAAACTTCTTTAGGCGGAAAAGAAAAAGAGGTTTTAACTAGAGTTATTGATTGTGTTTTAGATTGCAAAACAACCAACAAAGAGTTTTGCAATGAGCGAAATTAATGATTGCTATTTTATTTATTAACAAGCAATTTTAAGGAGAAATTATGGTTTTGTTTTACGAAGAGCCGCATATTCCTACTAAAAATCTGTTAAAGATTTATGACGAAATAGAAAAAGATGGTGGTTACGTAGATGATAAAGGCTACGAAAAACAAAAAGAAGCAAAAGAAAGAGCAAAAGCAAAAGCCGAACATAGAAGTTATACAACACAAGAACAAGATTATGAATTAGATGTTGCAAGACACTATAAAATCAGAAGAATCTTAATAATACTATTCCCCATAATAGCATTGATTGGGGCTTCACTAGGAGAATCAACTTCTAGTATTATTAGTAGTATAGGCGTGTCAATTATACCCCTTTATATTTTAATATTGATTGGTTCTGCACTTTGGGCATGGGAAGATGAAGAAGAAGGTGAATTCTTGGTGAATCTAGGTGTTATGTCGCCAAATAATCCTACCTACTTAAAAGTTCAGCACGATAGAAAAGCAGGGCTTCTTATCTTCTTTGCTTCCATTGCTATTTTTGCAAAGAAAGGAAAAGAACTTGTTGATGAAGTAAAAGACCCAGATAAATGGAAACGTATATAATTTTATTGTTTTAAGGAGGAATAATGGCAAAAAAATACATCGATATGTCGCCAAATGCTGATACTTCCGCACATTATATTTTTGACAACTTTAATGAAAAGTTTTTTGAAAACAAATTAAACAATGTTGTTTTTAAGTATAAATATGTACGAAGTGTTTTACTTGGCGAATTTGAAAATTTAAGTCCACCGATTATAAGCATTGCTTTACATAAAAAATTCTTTTATATGTACAACCAAAAAAGAATAGACTTGTTAGAAACAATCTTGCACGAAATGACACATCTTTGGCAACATCAATTTAATCTAAAAGATAAAAGCAAGATTTTAAGGTTTGATGAATATCATAAACTTTACGAAGAAGGAAAGTACGAAGAAATTGCAAAACGACAAGCCGAATCTGATAATTATTATATTATGCACGATGATAATTTTTCAGAAAAACTAAAATCTTTTGGAATTGTCGAATCATATTCGGGAAAGAAAAAAACAATTTACTAACCTAGAAGAAATTTCAGAAAATGGTTTATTTTCCTTGCATATAAAAGAAAATCATCGTCTTATGCAATGTGCAGAAACAATAATCTTAGATACTTGCGATATAATGAATGCAAGTAACTTATCACTAGTAAAAGCACTTTGGTAAAACTATTTACCAACTAAGTTAAACAAATCATTCACAATTTAATTTGTTTTTGTAAAAAAAAGTTGATTGCCCGATCAAGTCGGGCAATGACACTAAAAGCAAGCCCAATAATGACACGAAATTTACGACTGAATAGTGAATGCGCCAAACAAGTAGATTCCGACATTCGTCGGAATGACGTGCTTGCGAGGACGTTCGCGCAGAACACGTGAAAATGCGAATCGTACTACTTATAGCCAGAAAGTGATGAAATGGGAAAAAAATTGCAGATCGCATATAGATAGTTGGCAACGCCGACAATAACAAAACAACGGCGGACAGGACGTTCGCCAAGTACTCATAAAACTTGCAACGCAAGTTTTAATGGAACCGAAATTGCAGGTCAGGATATAAATAGTTGTGCTTGCACAACCATAACACACTAAACGGCGGACAGGACGTTCGCCCAGTACTCGTAAAACTTGCGAAGCAAGTTTTAATGGAATCAAAATTACAGGTCAGAATATAGATAGTCGGCAACGCCGACCATAACGCACTAAACGGCGGACAGGACGTTCGCCAA
>CAZLXK010000152.1:0-6466 GCA_964563305.1 uncultured Treponema sp. | reverse complement strand
CGCACAAAAAAGAACGAAGCGATAAGCGTAGCCTTGAAAAGCACGTTAGCACAAAGAAATTTGCTCAAAAAAATCCTCACATCTAATAGCGAACAAAAAAAACTTAATGTAAAATAAAAAATATGAAAATAATTCACTGCGCCGATTTGCACTTAGATTCAAAAATGCAAACAAATCTTTCTTGGCAAAAAGCACTTGAGCGAAACGAAGAACTCACGCAAACTTTCGAAAACCTTGTAAACTTTGCAGCAAAAAATCAAGTTCAAATTTTAATAATTGCAGGCGATTTATTTGACACAGAAGGCTCTTCAAACAAACTTTTAGTTAAACGAATTTTACAAAGCATTTCAAAAAATCAGCAAATTACTTTTTTTTATTTACGCGGAAATCACGACTCACAAAATGTTTTTAGCAAAATAAATGACTTGCCAAAAAACTTAAAATTTTTTAGTTCGCAAAAATGGACTTTATACAAATCAAAAAATCTTTGCGTTGGCGGAAGAGAATTTTTTAATCAAATTCCAAATTCGGCTTACGAAGAATTAAATCTTGACGAAAATCTTTTTAATATAATCATTTTGCACGGACAAATTTTTTCTTCGAGCAACGCTGGCGACAAAAATTTTAGCGAAAACAAACAAAACGCTCCGCTAATAAATTTGCAAAAACTTAAAAACAAAAATATAAATTATTTGGCACTTGGTCACATTCATAAATTTAGCGAAGGCGAACTTGACAAAACAAAATTCAGCGAAAATGACGGAACTTTAAAAAATCACAAAATTTCAAAATGGGTTTATTCTGGTTGCCTAGAAGGTCGCGGATTTGACGAATGTGGAAAAAAAGGTTTTGTGCTTTTAGAACTTGATGAAAAAAATAATTTCTCTCAAAAATTTATTCCTTTTGCTGCTCGAGAATTTTTTCAAATCAAAGTTGACATTTCTAATCTTAGCGATTTTAGAGAAATCTCTAGCAAAATCGAAAACGTAATTCAAAACTTAAACTCAAAAAATTTTGTAAAAATAATTTTATGCGGACAAATCAGCGAAACTTCAGAATTAAATCTTAAACTTTTAGAAAACATTTTTAAGAACAGATTTTATTTTTTTGAAATTCAAAATCAAACTGAAAGAAAAATAAATTTTCAAAAATACGAAAACGATTTTTCACTAAAAGGCGAATTTGTTAGAAACGTTCAAAAATCTGCTTTAAGCACGGATGAAAAATTTGAAATAATTTCCACAGGTTTAAAACTTCTTTCGGGCAAGGAAATAATATGAAAATAATTTCGCTTGATATAAATAATTTTGGAAAATTTTCTAATCAGCATTTTGATTTTTCTTCGGGGCTGAATTTTTTTATTCAAGAAAACGCTTGGGGAAAATCAACTTTAGCTACATTTATAAAAGCGATGTTTTACGGTTTAGATTACAATCGCAAAAATGATTTTAATGACAGGAAACATTATTTTCCTTGGAATGCAAAAAATCCTGAAAGTTTATTTGGCGGTTCGATGGAAATTGAATTTAAAAATCAAAAATATAAAATTGTAAGATTTTTTGGTCAAAAGAAAAGTCAAGATATTTTTAAGATTTATGATTTACAAAAAAATCTGCTACTAGAAAATTTTTCTCAAGAACCGGGAATTTATTTTTTTGGTTTAGATAAAGAATCTTTTGAGCGAAGTGCGTTTATAAATTCTGACAAGCAATTTTCTCCGCAAAAAACTGACAGCATAAATGCAAAATTAAATAATTTAATTCAAGACACAAACGAAAACGTAAATTTTCAAAATGCAAAAACAAAACTTGATGATGTAATAAAAAAGTTTTCATCAACTCGAGCAAACTTTGCAATAATTCCAAATTTAGAAAATCAAATTTTAAATCTTGATGAAAAAATTTTAATTGCTGAAGAAAATGAAAAAAAATTTCTTCAAAATCAAAAAACTTTAGAAGAAGAAAAAACTAAATGTAATAAAATAAATGACATCTTAAAAAAACTTGATGAACAAAAAATAATTTTTGCACAAAACTCAATTTCGCCTCAAGAAAAATCTCAACTTGAAAAATTAGATTTAAAATTTAAAGACAAAAATCTTTCGCCAGAAATTTTTTCTGATTTAGAAAACAAATTAAATGAACTTGAAGAATTATGGTTCGACTTCGCTCACAAACCATGGTTCGACTTCGCGGACGCTGAGTGTTTCGACGTTGCTCAACAAACACCTATCGAAGCGCACCAAACATGGTTTGATAGAACTAAAGGTCGCGACTGTGCAGATTTTTCAAAAAACAAAAAATCTAAAACACAAAAAATTTTAACAATAAGTTTTAGTTTTTTAAGTTTATTTTCGTTTGTAAGTTTTATTATTACATCTTTATTTTATAAATTTCAAAATAAAAATTTTCAAATTTTAAGTTTTACTCAACTTGCTTTAGGAATTTTATTTTTTATTTTCGTAATAATTTTCTTTGTAAAAAAATCAAATCTTAAAAATTGCAAATCTAAAAATCAGCAAAGAAATTTGCAAAAAAGAATTTTTGCTTTACAAAATGAACTTTTAAATTTTATAAATTCTTTTCAAAGTGAAAATCAAAATCAAACAAAAAATCTTGGCTTTGAATTAAATTCAATTTTAAATGATTACAAAAATTTTACGAACTTAAAATTAAAACAAAATAAAATTTTAGAATTAGAAAAAAAATATAAAATAAATTTTGAAGAAATTTTTTCTCGAACAAAAATCCTTGAAGAAGAAAAAATTTCTTTAGAAAAAAACATAAATCTTTTAGAAAACGAAAATAAAAACTTAGAGAATTTTTCTCAGGAAAAAATTATTTTAGAAAATCAAAAATTAAATTTACAAAACGAATTAAAATCTGCTCAAAAAAAATTAGAGGTTTTGGAAAACACAAAAAAATTCCTTGAAGAAGCAAACGAAAATTTGAGTTCAAATTATTTTCAAAAAATGAATTTAGCGTTTAGAAAATATTTTTTTAAAATTGCAAAAGATTCAGTTTCGCAAAAAATCATTTTTAATTCCGATTTAAAAGTTAATATTGAAAATGAAGGTTTGCTTTATAACGAAAATTTTTTAAGTTCTGGATTTTCTGAACTTGCAAACTTTTGTACAAAACTTGCACTTGTGGATTGTATGTTTGAAAAAGAAAAACCTTGCCTAATTTTAGACGAAGCATTTTCAAATCTTGATGATGAAAAAACTCAAAAAGCATTAAATCTTTTAAGAGAAATTTCACGCGAATATCAAATAATTTATTTTTCTTGCCATAAAATAAACCGTTCATTTAGGCTCTCGAAATGACCAAAGTTTAAGTATAAAAATTGCAACTTGGTAGTTTCGATACTTCGACTTCGCTCAGTAACCACAGGCTCAACTACTATGCTTGCCTATGTGCATTTTTTTTTATGTCAGTAAAAGAGAATTTTAGTCACTATTGGAACTTTCTATTTAAATTTTAAAATAAATTTGTATAATGATTTTTATGTTTGAAGTTAGAGTTGAATCACATTTTTGTGCGGCACATTTTTTAAAAGATTACAAAGGAAAATGTGAAAATTTGCATGGTCATAATTACAAAGTTTTTGTTCACGTAAGAGGCGACAAACTTGACGAAGGCGGAATGCTTTTAGATTTTTCTGAATTAAAAACTGCACTAAAATTTGTTTGCGACAAAATGGATCATACAAATCTTAACGACAATGATTTTTTTGAACAAAATCCAAGTGCCGAAAAAATTGCTCTTTACATTTATAAATGCTTGCTTGAAAAACTTCCATTCTTAAATCAAGAAAATTCTTCTAGCGAAACTTTGCAAAGAAAAATTTTTATAAGTGCAGTTGATGTTTTTGAAACCGACACAAATCGAGCACGTTACATTCCTGATTAAATTTTATTTCTTTTTATTTATGAAAGAAATATTTTTTAGTGAAAATCCAAAAATACGCGTAGGCAAGGTTCCAAGTTAAAAAACAATCTGCACAAACGAACGAAGTGAGTGCGGAAGCCGTTTTTTAACTTGAGGTTCTTGCCGAAAGCGTATTTTTGGATTTTCAAAATTAAATCATTCTTACAGGAATTCCGTCTTTTGCTAAAGTTTTTTTAATAGAAGAAATTGTGTAGTCGCCTGAATGAACCATTGATGCAATAAGTGCAGCGTCGGCTTTTCCTTGCGTTAAAACTTGAGTTAAATGTTCTGGTTTTCCGCCACCGCCAGACGCAATTACAGGAACGCTCACGTTTTCGCTAATCATTTTAGTTAAAGGAATTTCGTAACCGTCGCGAGTTCCGTCAGCGTCAATCGAATTTAAAACAATTTCGCCTGCTCCAAGTTCAACTGCTTCTTTTGCCCAAGACAAAGCGTCAAGTTCAGTTGCAATTCTTCCGCCATTTATAAAAACTCTGTAGCCACTTGGCATTAAAGAATCACGAGCAGCATCCATTCCAAGCACAATACATTGATTTCCAAAAATTTTTGCTCCTTCTTTTATTAGCGAAGGATTTTGAACCGCCTGAGAATTTAGCGAAACTTTTTCGGCTCCAGCTAAAATTGTAGAACGAATATCATCAATAGTTTTAATTCCGCCACCAACACAAAAAGGAATAAAAACTTGACTTGCAACTTTTGAAATTAAATCCAAAATCGGACCGCGACCTCGAGAAGATGCCATAATGTCATAAAAAACCAATTCATCAACGCCTTGCTCATAATATTTTTTTGCCATTTCAACAGGATCGCCAATATCAACATTATTTTTAAATTTAATTCCTTTAGTTGTGCGACCATCTTTTACATCAAGACAAACAATAATTCTTTTTTTTAACATTTGATTTTCCTTTTTGATTTTAGGATTTTAAAATTTACAATTAAATTTGTGCAGATTTTTTGATTCTTAAATTCACAGATTCCAAATCATACTTCGACAAGTTCAGCAAGCGTTCATCATAAAAACTTTTTACTTTTGATTTACAAAATTTTCTAAAATTTTTATTCCGCAAGTTCCAGACTTTTCTGGATGAAACTGAAACAAAGTAATATTGTCTTTTTCGATAACGCAAGGAACCTTGATTCCATAATCAGCGTAGGCTTTTATAATAGAAGAATTTTCTGGCTGAATCACGTAAGAATGTACAAAATAAAAACACGAATCTTGCTCGATTCCATTTAAGAGTTTTGAACTTCCATTTGCAAACTGAATGTCGTGCCAGCCAATATTTGGAACTTTTAGTGGCGAAACATTTTGCTCTTTCCACAAAGACGAAAAGTGTCGGATTTTACCTTTTAAAAGTCCCAAACATTGAGTGTCACCTTCTTCGCTATAATCAAAAACAATTTGTGAACCTAAGCAAATTCCAATCATTAACTTTTTGCTTGCAACAAAATCTTTTAAGAATGAATCAAAGCCTGATTTTTTTAACTGCGTCATTGCATAAGAAGCTTCGCCAACTCCGGGAAAAATGATTTTATCAACATCTTTTAAGTCGAGCGGATTTTTTGAAATGATATAAGGTGAGTTTAAAAATTTTAAAGCTCTTTCTACGCTTGTAATATTTCCTGCGTTATAATCAACAATTCCAATCATAGAAAGAACTTTATCACTTGTAATTTTTAGTTTCAATAAAATGACTTGTGAAAACTCGCAAAAACTTAATAAATGCGGATTTTAACAAAATTTTTGTAATCATTTGTCATTCCGAACTAGATTCGGAATCTACTGACAGTTAATTTGCTAAATGGAAATTCTTTTATTTAACAGATTATGTGCGAAGTCGCCGAAGGCTCACCCCCATTCAGAATGACAGTTTTTTTTATTTTATTCAGAATCGTAATTTACTAAAGTTGTAACGCAAACATTTGTTCCGAGTTTTTTTTCGTAATTTAAAAATGGCAAACCAACTACGCCAAACACATCTTTAACTTGTGCTCCACCTTGATTTACAAGATTTACGGCTGCTTCTAAAGTTCCGCCAGTTGCAATTAAATCATCAACCAAAAGAATATTATTATCTTTTTGAACATCGGCACAGTGAACTTCAATTTCGGCAGTTCCATATTCAAGTTGATATTTGCAAGCGTAAGTTTTTCCTGGCAACTTTCCTTTTTTTCGGATTAAAATCAGCGGAATTCCCATTCGTTCTGCAAAAGGAGCGGCAAAAATAAATCCTCTACTTTCAATTCCTGCAACTGCATCAATTTTTTTGTCTTTATAAATTTCAACCATTCGATCAATGCTATATTTAAATGCATCTGGATGACGCAAAATTCCTGTAATGTCATAAAATAAAACGCCATGCTTTGGAAAATCTGGAACTCTACCTATTACCTTGTCCAAAACTTCAAAATCTTTTTCCATAATAAAAATATTCTCCTAAAATCGAATTTTCATAAATCTATAAAAATGCACTCCCAGAGAGAACACTTCTTTGAAAAAAGGCTTCCGCGTT
>CAZLXK010000151.1:0-6503 GCA_964563305.1 uncultured Treponema sp. | reverse complement strand
TGCCTTGTGGTAAGAAAAGAAAGCGCGCAAAGATCGCGACACATAAGCGAAAGAAGAAGCTTAGAAGAAATCGTCATAAGAATAAGTAAAAATTTTAACTTATGGCTATATCTTAAAAACTAAAGAAGACCGCGGTTGTTTTAGCCACTGCGGTCTTTTTTTTGCAAAAAAATAATACGAGAGGATTAAAATTGCTACTAGAAAATATAAAATCGCCAAGTGATTTAAAAAATCTAAGTCAAAAAGAAATGAATGTTCTCGCAAGTGAAATTAGACAAAAAATCATTTCAACTGTAGCAACAAATGGTGGACATCTTGCTAGCAATCTTGGCGTTGTAGAATTGACTTTAGCTTTGCACAAAGTTTTTAATAGTCCTTCTGATGCAATTATTTGGGACGTAAGTCATCAATGTTATACGCACAAACTTCTTACTGGTCGTTATAAAGAATTTGATTCTCTTAGGCTAAAAAACGGAATTTCAGGATTTACTCGCATAAAAGAAAGTGAACATGATTATTTTGACGCAGGCCACGCTTCTTCTTCAATTTCTTCGGCACTTGGACTTCTTACGGCTTGGAAAATTCAAGGTAGAAATGACAAAGTTGTGGCTGTAATTGGAGATGGAGCCTTAACTGGCGGAATGGCTTTTGAAGGTTTAAGTCACGCAGGTCAACTTAACAAAAATTTGATTGTGGTTTTAAATGATAATCAAATGTCAATCAGCAAAAATGTTGGTTCAATTTCTCGTTATCTTTCGCGTCTTACAACAACTTCGGCTTATCAAAGTTTTAGACATAAATTTGACAGAGCAGTTGATATGATTCCATATTTTAACCGTTCGATTGGAAAATTTATTTATAGATTTAAGCGCGGACTTAAAGGACTTTTGCTTACAAATAATCTTTTTGTTGATTTAGGATTTGAATATGTTGGACCTTTAAATGGACACAATATTGAACAAATGGAAAGAATTTTTGAAAGAGCAAAAAAAATTCCTCGTCCGGTTGTAATTCATGTGGTTACTAAAAAAGGCAAAGGTTATGAGAATGCTGAAAAACATCCTTCTGAATATCACGGAGTTTCGCCTTTTGACATAAAAAATGGACTTTCTTCTTCAACTTCTGACACTGAACATAATTCTGGAATGACTTTTACCGATGTTTTTGGAAAAACTTTAGTTCGACTTGCTCAAAAAGATTCAAAAATTATCGCAATTACTGCGGCAATGACTAAAGGAACTGGACTTTATGAATTTTCAAAAGAATTTAAAGACAGATTTTTTGATGTAGGAATTGCAGAAGAACATGCAGTTACTTTTGCGGGCGGACTTTCTGCTGGCGGAATGAAAAGTGTTGTGGCAATTTATTCAACTTTTATTCAGCGTTCAGTTGATCAAATTATAGAAGATGTTTGTTTGCAAAATCGGCACGTTGTGATTGCACTTGATAGAGCGGGAGCGGTTGGAGGCGACGGCGAAACTCATCAAGGAATTTTTGACATTTCTTTGCTCCGTCCAATTCCAAATTTAAAAATTTTAAGTCCTGCAACAAAACTTGATTTTGAAAAATGTCTTGATTGGGCTTTAAATAAAAATTTTAATCCAGTTGCAATAAGATATCCAAAACTAAAAGTTCCTAAAAATTTTATTGAATTTGATTGTGAACTTGAAGAAGGCAAGGGCGTTTTAATAAAAACTCAAAAATCTTTTTCGGATTCTAAAAATTTGATTGTTTGCACGGGAAGTTTGTTTTCTGAAGTTAATAAAGCGTGTGGACTTTTGAGTTCAAAAAATATTTTTGCTGACATTTATTCTTTGCGTTTTATAAAACCTTTTGATGAAGATGAGTTTTTTAAAATTGCTTCAAATTACAAAAATATTTTATTTGCAGAAGATGGCGTAAAATTAGGTTCAATAAGCGTTTATCTTGAAAGTATTTTGCGTAAAAATAGTAAAACTTCAAAAATTAAAACTAAAATTTTGGCTTTTCCTGATTATTTTGTGGCAAATGGAACTAGAACTCAAGTTCTTGATTTTGTGGGCCTTTCTGCTGAAAAAATTGCACTTGAAGTAAAAAGCCTAAACGACGGAGTTTGAAATTTTTGTTGATAAACATATCGTTCTTGCAGAAAAGTGTTACTAATGTTACTTAATTAATACAAACTAAAATCAGAAGATGGCGACAAGGATGTCGCTGTAAAACTGCAAAGACCAAGAGAATTTTTGCGAAGCAAAAATTCTTGAAACCGGCAGAATATCAGTAGTAACTTGCCTTGACTTTATTGACATGTTAAAATCTTCTTATAAAATCTTAAAAAAATTATTACCTAAAGAGGTAAAAATTGGATCCACTTAGTACTTTTCTAAAAATTTATGATTATATTCGTCCAATTTTGGATGTGGGACTGCTGACTTTTCTTTTGTTTGAAGCGTATCAAATTATTACAAAAACAAATGCGATGCAACTTATTAAGGCGGCAATTATTGTTGGAATTGCATACATTTTGGTTGCTCTTCTTGATTTGAAAACTTTAAAATGGATTTTTGATCTTATTGCTCCGGGAATTATTATGGCTGCGGCTATAGTTTTTCAGCCAGAACTTAGAAAAATCTTTTTGAAACTCGGGCAAACTCAATGGTTTACGGGCGGCAAACACGCAAAACATACTTACGTTGATCAAGTTGTAATTGCGGCACAAATGCTTTCTCAGCAAAGGCGCGGAATGTTGGTGGCTTTTCTTCGGCAAACTAAAATGGAAGACATTATGAAAACCGGAACAATTATAAACGCTGATCTTACATCAAATTTGCTAGTTACAATTTTTGGACACGACACTCCGCTGCACGATGGAGCGTGTTTTGTTAAAGGCGGCAAACTTCTTTCAGCAGGTTGTTTTCTTCCGTTAAGTCAGCAATATGATATTAGAAAAACTTTCGGAACAAGACACAGAGCGGCACTTGGATTAAGTGAAGTTAGTGACGCAGTAATTCTTGTGGTCAGTGAAGAAACTGGAGCATTTTCTTTAGCTTATGATTCAAAACTTCATTACGATTTAACTATAGAGCAAGTTACAAATATTCTTGAAAATGAACTTGACATTACTCCTGAAGCAAAAAAAATCGAGGACACAATAGATGAACACAAAGCAATTTCTTGAAAAACTTTATAAAGATGCACTTCCTCTTGTGTGTTGTTTTTGCATTGCACTTATAACTTATCTTTTTCATCAATATTCAAGTTTAGATAGAAAAAGTTTTACAATTTCAGTAAATGTGCAAAATGATGGAATGATGATTCCGTCTTCTGAACTTGGGCGAAGAAGATTTGTGCGAGTAAGCGTTCGGGGCGACAGAGAACAAATTGCGGCTTTAACAGAGAATGATTTTTCTGCAAGCATAAATTTAAATAATCAAGTTAACGCAGGAACTTTTGATATTCCGATTATTTTAAACTTAAGCGATCGAGCTATTTTAATGGAACCAATCGAAATAAAAATCCAACCAGAAAAAATTTCAGTTACATTGGAAGAAAAAACAGTTGGTGCCGTAAAAGTTGTGCCGTCAGTTGTGGGAAATCCTGCTTATGGTTATGAGCAAGGAAATGTTAGCGTGGAACCTCAAGCGGTTACTGTCGTTGGTCCAAAATCAATGGTAAACAAAATGGAATCAATTTCAACAAGTGCCATGAGCATTGAAGGTGCGAGCCAAAATCAAAGTGCAACTTTAAGTCTTGTAAATACAAATTCTTTAGTGAATGTTCTTGACGAAACATCTCCAGTTGTAAATGTTGAAATAAAACCTCAAGTTCAAAAAACTACTTTTCAAAGCATTCCTATAACTTATCAAAATCTTTTTGACGATATTGAAGTTACAAGCCAAAATTCTTTTGTAAATGTTGAAGTTGAAGGAAATGTTTTAACATTAGAAAGAATTTCATCTTCGCAAATAAGTGCTTTTGTTGACTGTTCGTTTGTAAATGATGAAGGTGATTGGGAATTGGAAGTTAACGTAAGAATTCCATCAAGTTTAACTTTAGTTTCTAAAGAACCAAACACAATCACAATCACAACAAGAAAGCATGTTTATGATGAAAGTGACGAAAATCTTGAAGGTTCTGATTCGATTTAGTTTATAATTTTTTTTGTAAACTTAAAGATTTTTTGTTAAATCGAAATTTTCTTTTGTTAAATCGAGAATTGCAAGGTCAAAAATAAAAAATGATTTATGGAATTGGTTGTGATATTGTAAAAGTTTCTCGCTTAAAGAATTGGGTTGAAAACGAAAAAATCTTAAATCGTTTTTTTTGTGATAAAGAACTTTGCGAAAGAAATCTAAGTTTTAATCAAGTTTGCGAACATTACGCTGCTCGATTTGCGGCAAAAGAAGCATTTGTAAAAGCGTTGGGAACTGGTTTTTCATCATTTAAATTAAAAGAAATTTATGTTCAAACAAATAAAAATGGCAAGCCAGAATTAAAACTTGAAGGAAAAGTTAAAAGTTTTTTTGAAGAAATCGTAGGAAAAAATGCAAAAATTCATATTTCACTAAGTCACGAAAAAGAATTTGCAATTTCTTATGTAATTATTGAAAATGATTCTTGATTTGAAAAAAAATCGCTGAATTTAAAAAGCAGAATCAAAGTCAGAAAATCAGAATTAAAATTAAAATAAAACGGAGGAAAATATGCCAACTTATGCAAAAATAAAGCCAAACGCTTCAAAACCTTCAGAAGATAAAAAACCTGCAATTTCTTATTGGGCAAAAACCAAAATGGAATGTCCAGTTTGTGGCAAAGCTTTTGATCAAGAAGTTATGCATCAAGGTGGCGGAAGAATGATTGCTGGAAACTTAACTGACGAATTGCACAGAAATTTTGAGCCTTCAAAAAAATTTGGTCGAGTTTATCCGCTGATTTATGATGTTGGTTGTTGTCCAAAATGTAACGCTGCGTTTTTTTGGAAAGATTTTACTGACATAAAAGATGCTGCGACTTTTTCGAGAATTCAATCTTGCACAGACGAGCGAAAAGCAAGCATAGAAAATATTTTTCCTTATTTTAATGTAAAACATGAGCGAAATCTTTATGACGGTTGTGCAATGTATTTTGCGGCTTTGCTTTGTTATGAAAAAGTTGACATTGCTTATGCTCCAACTTTCAAGCGTGGAATGATTTGTTTAAGATTGGCTTGGCTTTGTAAAGATTTAAATCATATTTGTCCGGGGCATAATTATGATTACATTGCACAAGTTTTTTACAGAAAAGCTTTGTTTTTTTATCAGCAAACTTTAATAAACGAAACTGGGCGAATTGAATCGATTGAAAGCGTAGGAAATTTTGGTCCTGATATTGATAAAAATTATGGTTATGACGGAGTGATTTATTTGTCTGGTTTGCTAGAATAT
The DNA here is from genome assembly GCA_964563305.1 of uncultured Treponema sp. GTDB lineage: Bacteria > Spirochaetota > Spirochaetia > Treponematales > Treponemataceae > Treponema_D. The sequence goes on along the minus strand of CAZLXK010000151.1, from coordinate 1,101 downwards.
AAATATGGTCAGCACGAAGACGAAGAATTGCGATTAAAAAAACTTGATGAATCTAAAAAGGCGATTGCTCGAATTTTTGGTTTAGGACGCTCAAGTAAAGCAAAACCTGGTCCACTTTTGGAAACAGCACGAGCTTTGTACGACAAAATTTCAGCGGAACTTTCATCAAATAATATTTTTAGTGATGATTGATGAAAAATATTTTATTAACACTTTCTTATGACGGCACTGATTTTTGTGGTTGGCAACGTCAAGACAAATCCGACAATGGAAAATCAGTTCGAACAGTTCAAGGCGAAATTGAAAATGCACTTGAAAAAATGTTTAAGCAAAAAATCAATCTTTATGGTTCTGGAAGAACTGACAGTGGCGTTCATGCAATGGCACAAGCAGCAAACTTTTTTTCTCCAGTCGATTCAATTCCTCAAGAAAATTATGTTAGAGCATTAAATTCTTTGCTTCCAAAAGACATCCGAATTCAAAAAGCACAATTTGTTGATGAAAATTTTAATTCGAGATTTTCTGCAACTTCTCGCGTTTACAAATATTTTATTCAAACTCAAGAAAATCCTTTTGCGAAAGATAGTCGTTACGTTTGGTTTATTCCTTACAAGCCAAATCTTAAAATTTTAAACGAAATGGCTTCGTATTTGCGTGGTGAAATTGATTGTGCAAGTTTTGCTTCTAGTGGCGACAAAAGTCTTTCAACTTTTAGGTTTATTAACAAGGCTCAATTTTATTGGGACGAAATAAATAAAAATCTTTTGGTTTTTGAAATTGAAGCAAATGCGTTTTTGTGGAAAATGGTTCGTTCAATTACTGGAACTTTGATTGAATTTGAGCATAAAAATAAATCGCCTCTTGATTTTAAAAATGTTTTAGAAAGTTTAAACAGAAAAAATGCAGGAATTACCGCGCCGCCACAAGGACTTTTTTTGTGGGAAATAAAATTTGACGGAATTAGGCGACACGTTTAAGTTTTTTGTCATTCTAATGCTTGGCAATGTGTCATTCTCGTACTTAGGGAAGTGTTTTGTATTTTTCCTAAAGCATATTAACTGGATCAACATCAACTTCAATATAAACATCTTTTGGCGTTTT
>CAZLXK010000150.1:0-6512 GCA_964563305.1 uncultured Treponema sp. | reverse complement strand
CTTTAGAAAAAATGCGCAATATTGGAATTATGGCTCACATTGATGCTGGAAAAACCACAACTACAGAAAGAATTTTGTATTATTCTGGAAAAATTCACAAAATTGGCGAAATTGACGACGGTGCGGCTACAATGGATTTTATGAAGCAAGAACAAGAGCGCGGAATTACAATTGCTTCGGCTGCAATTACAACTGAATGGAAAGGTCATCAAATAAATATTATCGACACGCCGGGACACGTGGATTTTACTGCGGAAGTTGAGCGTTCTTTGCGTGTTCTTGACGGAGCGATTGCGGTTATTTGTGCGGTTGGTTGGGTTCAGCCGCAAACTGAAACTGTTTGGAAGCAAGCGGACGAATTTCATGTTCCAAGAATTTGTTTTGTTAATAAAATGGACAGAGTTGGTGCTGATTTTTTTGGTGCAATGAATGATGTTCACGAAAAGTTTAAATGCGAAACTTTAGCAATGGAAATTCCACTTGGAGCGGGAAACGATTTTGAAGGCGTAATTGATTTGCTTGAAATGAAAGAAATTCACTGGGACGAAGAATCTGAAGGCGAAAAATTTACGCTGACTGAAATTTCTCCAAAATATCAAGAACTTGCACAAAAATGGCACGATAAACTTATTGACACTGTCGCTTCAAATGATGATGAACTTGGAGAACTTTATCTTGAAGGCAAAGAAATCTCTAACGAGCAACTTAAAAAAGCAATTCGTAAAGCCACAATCAACAGAACTTTAGTTCCGTTTTTTTGTGGTTCAAGTAGACACAATCAAGGAGTTCAGCCTTTAATCGACGCAATTATTGATTATTTGCCTTCTCCTGACGAAGTTCCAGAAGCTCAAGGCGTTCATATCAAAAAAAATCTTGAAGAAGAAGTTAAAATTAAATGCGATCCAAATGGAAAGTTTCCGGTTGGACTTGTGTTTAAAATTCAGTACGACACTCAAGCGGGAATGCTTTGTTTTGTTCGCATGTATTCTGGAAAAATTTCTTCTGGAACGCAAGTTTATAATGTTGGCAAAAAAAAGCGTGAACGTGTTAACAGAATTTTGCGCGTAAATGCTAATCGTATGGAACAAATGGACAGCGTAAGTGCCGGCGATATTGCGGTTTTTGTGGGATTCAAACTTGCTCAAACGGGCGACAGTATTGGAAGTGAAGGAATGCCAATCTTGCTTGAAAACGTAAAGTTTCCTGAACCAGTTATTTCAGTTGCAATCGAAAGCGAAACTATGAGCGAAAGAGATAAACTCTTGAACACGCTTGATATTTTGAGCCACGAAGATCCAACTTTTACTTATCGCGACGACAGCGAAACTGGCCAACTTGTTATTAGCGGAATGGGCGAGTTGCATCTTGATGTTTTAGTTACAAGAATCCGCGAAGATTTTAAGGTTCAGTGCAGAGTTGGTTCTCCTCAAGTAACTTATCGCGAAAGTATTTCAAATAAAGTTGAGTTTACTGAAAATTATAATCGCACGCTTGGCGGAAAAGAACTTAATGCAAACCTTACGATTTGTGTAGAACCTCAGCCAACTGGCAAAGGAAATGAATACAAATGCAATGTTCGTCATTCTCAAGATGTTCCGGACGAAATTTTTGACGCAGTTGAGCAAAGTATAAATAATTGTTTTGCTGGCGGAATTAAATTTGGTTATCCTTGTGCTGATATTTTGGTGACTTTGACAGACATAAAATATGATCCTCTTACTTCAACAACTTTTGCTTTTGAAGCAGCTGCGGCAGAAGCGTTTGACAAGGCTTGTTCTTCTGCAGATCCGCAAATGCTCGAGCCAGTTATGGAAGTTGATATTGAGTGTCCGTCGGAGTTTGTGGGAGACTCAATGAGTCAAATTACTCAGCGAGGCGGAATTATTGTGAGCATGGACGAAAAATCTGGCGGAAATGTGATTCACGCTCAATCCCCAATGGCACAAATGTTCGGTTTTTCTACAAATCTTCGATCTGTAACGCAAGGAAGAGCAAGTTTTGGAATGACATTCAGTCACTTTCAGAAAAAAGCAAATTAAATCAGCAAGTTAAAGAGACAAAAGCCTTTGAATTTGAGATGAAGCGTTTTCTAATTCTTCAGCAAAATTCCAAGGCGGATTCATAACAAAAATTCCACTTCCGTACAAATGACTTATGTTTTTGTAGTTTTCGTCACTTAAAATCTCTTTTGGATTTTTTACAATCATTTCAATTCGGCAAGTTTCAATTTGTATTTTTTGAAGTTTTGCAAAATCTTCAAGCGAACTAATCATTTGTGAAGTTTCATTTTTTCTGTGCGTAAGAAGCGGATACCAAATTACAATTACGGCCGTGTTCCATTTTTTACTTACAATTTCCAAAGTTTGAGTTAAAATTTTGTAATCACTTGAATCTTCATAACTTGGATCACAAAAAATAATTCCTCGTTTTATTAAAGGCGGCGTAAGTGCAATTAAAGTTTTATAACTGTCATCGTTGTGAAGATTTATTTTTACAGGGCATTTTTTTTCGCCTTCTAAAGTTTCAAGCGGCAAGTTCATATTTTTTTTCAAATTTTCAAATGCTTGCGGATGTTTTTCGATTAAATGAATTTTGTCGCAAGAACGCAAAAATAATCTTTCAATTTCCGCACTTCCAGCGTACAAATTTTTTCTAAAATATGCTTGTTCAAGTTCAAGATAATCTTTTACGCTTGGCAGAAGTTTTACTGACGGATTTTCATAAAAGTGCATAATTTTTTCAATTCCGTTTTTAGCTTCTTGAGTTTTTATAAGTCTTTCGTCGTTTAAGTTGAATCTTGCTGAACTTGCATGGCAATCAATAACTGTAAAAGGTTTTTCTTTTTTACAAAGCGATTTTAGTAAAAGCGTTAATGCTAAATGTTTTTGTAAATCACAAAAATTTCCTGCGTGAAATTCGTGCATATAACTAAGTGCCATTTTTTCCTCTTAAAGTTCGTGAATTTCGTCCAATTCTTTAATCCATTCTGCAACTGACGCATCTGACGGCATTCTCCAATCTCCACGCGGACTTAAATTTACAGTTCCAACTTTTGCTCCGTCTGGCATACAAGAACGCTTAAATTGCTGAGCAAAAAATCTTTTATAAAATGATTTAAGCCATTTTAAAATAATTTCTTTTGTATAAGTTTCGTCTGTTCCGTCAGATTTTTCACCAAGAAACGCTTGGCAAGACAAAAAATAAATTTTTCGCGGAGAAAATCCCCAACGCAAAACGTAATATAAAAAGAAATCATGAAGTTCGTAAGGTCCAACTAATTCTTCTGTTTTTTGAGAAATTTTTCCTTGCGAAGGCGGAATCAATTCTGGACTAACTGGAGTTTCTAAAATGTCTTTTAAAACAAGCGAAAGTTCATTTTGACCATTTTCCAATGCTTCTTCACTAAACCAATTCACCAAATATCGAACTAAAGTTTTTGGAATGCTAGAATTAACGCCGTACATGCTCATATGATCGCCGTTGTAAGTGCACCAACCGAGCGCAAGTTCGCTTAAATCGCCAGTTCCAATTACAATTCCGCCAGTTTTGTTAGCAAAATCCATTAAAACCAAAGTTCTAGTTCTCGCCTGAGAATTTTCGTAAGTAACGTCGTGAAGCTCTGGATTTTGTCCAATGTCTTCAAAATGTTGCAAAACTGATTTTTTAATATCGATTTCTTTAAGCGTCGCTCCAACTTTTTGCGCAAGTTTACAAGCGTTGTTATAAGTTCTGTCTGTTGTGCCAAAACAAGGAAGCGTTAAAGCGTAAATCTTTTCGCGAGAAATTTTACATTTGTCAAATGCTCGGCAAGCAACTAAAAGTGCCAAAGTTGAATCCAATCCGCCACTTAAACCTAAAACCACGCTTTGAGCATTTATGTGTCGCAATCTTTTTGCCAAACCTTCCGCTTGCATTTCAATAACTTCAAAACATCTCTCTTTTCGAACAAAATTATCTTCTGGCACAAAAGGATGTTTTTCAATTCCGCCAATCAATTTTTGCAAAGAAAAATTTTCCTGCAAATCAAAAAGATTTTCTTTAAGTTCAATATTTATGATTTTGTAAGTTGATTTTCCAAAGTCGTGATTTTTTTTAGAACATTGAGCAAAAGTTGTGCTTTTTAATCTGTCTTGAATGATTCGCTCCATATCAAGATCCGCAATTATAAATTTTGCTGCGGATTCAAAAAGTTTTGATTCTGCTTTTATAGTTCCATTGAGTGCAATTATATTGTGTCCACTAAAAACCATATCTGTGGAACTTTCGTCATTCGAAGAATTTGCGTACAAATAAGCACAATAAAGTTTTGCTGAAGTAGAAGAAACTAGCATTTTTCTGTAAGCGGCTTTTCCTACAACTTCATTGCTCGCACTCAAGTTTGCAATTACTGTGGCTCCTTCTAGTGCGTGTTCGGTTGAAGGCGAATGAGCAACCCACAAATCTTCACAAATTTCACAAGCGATTTTTATAAGCGGATTTTTTTTGTCTTGAATTATGATATTTGTTCCAAAAGGAATATTTTGAAATCTTGACTTGTTGATTAAATCGTCAACTTTGTCAGTTAAGTCGCGAGATTTGCGAGTTAAACTGTCAGAATTGACAAAATCATCAAAATCATTTTCGCCTAAATTTACGCTGATTACGCAATCGCTCGTGTAAGGCGTAAACCATCGGCGTTCATAAAACTCAGAATAATTTGGAATGTACGATTTTGGAATTAAAGCTACAACTTTTCCGCCTAAACAAAATGCTGCACAATTATATCGTTCATTTTTTATCGCAATCGGAAGTCCAACAGCAAAAAGAATTTTTGAAGATTTAGTTTTTTCGCAAATAAATTTTAGTGCGTTTTCGGCACTTTCTTGTAAAGTTTCCTGCAAAAATAAATCTTGGCAAGTGTAAGAAGTAATGCTAAGTTCAGGAAAAAGCAAAAATTGAATATTTAAGGTTTCTGCTTTTTTTACACAATCCACAATTTGTTTTGCGTTGTACGAACAATCTGCAACTTTAAGTTTTGGACTAATGCAAGCAACTCTAAAAAATCCGTAATTCATAAAAAAAATTATATCGAATTTTATAAATTTTGTCAGTTTGTGAATTTTTCGTTGATTATTTTGATTTGTTTGGGCACATTTTTTGCTAAAGCAAAAAAACGGGCTATTGCGTTATAAAATTGGCTAAAGCCAATTTTTCCGTTCAGCCAGTTAACTAAAAAGTTGCCTGTCCGAACCGCTTTCGCGGCTACTATCCCTTGTGCATTATTAAAGGTTTTATTTCAAAAGTTAAAATTTGCGTGATTGATTTTATATTCAACTTCAGTTTTGATGTTCTTAAATGAACTTTTAAATTCACTTTCCGTAAGATTTTTTTCCTCGCCGTTTTCGTATCTTGAAATTTGCCAAGTTGAGCCGTTAAGAACTGGAACGTAGAAAATTTGGTCTGTTTTCTTGGAACATTCTCTGTAGCAGTTTTTGAGAGCGTTCACTTTTGTTTCATATTCTTCTTTGTCAATATTGATTTTACTAGATTCATTTTCGCTTTTTACTTCAAAAATATGAATTCTACCCGCCTTGTCCTTCATTACAAAATCTGGATAAGAAGAATGAACACCGTTTAAATAATATTCAAATTTAATTTCTGAATTAAACGGAAAATTTTTTCCCCACAAAAACTTGTTTGAATCTTCTGAAAGTTCAAGATTTAAAGTTTTTGCAATCGAAGACGAACGAATATCTTTTAAGATTTCTGCCCATTTTTTTTCAGCTTCACTATCAAATGCAAAGTCGTTTTCATTGTCGCGTCTGCACCAAACCCAATCTTCAAGTGTAAGAGTTTTTTCATTTGAAACAAAACAAGAATTTGTTGGAAAACTTACATCATTAGAAATATACATACTTTTTTCGTAGTCGCACATATATGAATCATAAGAAGCCTTTAAGTTAGGAAGATTTTCTGCAAAAAGTCGCCATTTGCTAAAATTAGTTGCGTAATTCCAGCACATATTTTGAATATCGTTATCGTATTTTAAAAGAGCGTGATACATTTCAAAAATACTTTGGTGTGAAATTTTATCGTCTTTAAGATTTTTAATGTAAGAATCAACATCAAAAGATTTTGTCGCTGCGATATTTTTTAATTTTGTAGTTTTTATGCGAATTGATTTTTCTATATCATAATTTGCAAAAAGTTTAACAGGCCTTGTTCCGCCAGTTGTATCTGGAATAATTCCCCAAATCCAAGCGGTCATTGCAAGTTCTTTTGCTTGGTCGCTTAAAGTTTCAAAATCAAGTAAACGCGGATTTCTACGAACACGTCCCATAACTTGCTCGTCAAGCTGTTTGCTTTTTGAATCGCGAATTTGATACAACATGCAAGCTCGAGGAATGTCCCAACCTTCAGAAATTACCATTTTGAAAATAATTACCGAAATTGTAGAATCTTTATTTTTCATATAATCTTTCCATTTTTTTACAGAAAGTTTTTTTAAGCCCGCATCGTTTGTGTCGCAGTTT
>CAZLXK010000149.1:0-6523 GCA_964563305.1 uncultured Treponema sp. | reverse complement strand
TGAATCGTCATTCTGAACTTATTGCAAGAAACTGGCAGTTTTCGCAAGCAATCGTCGCTTTCTTGCGAGCAAGCGTCAGTTTTCACAACCAGCGTCACTTCGCTAACAAAACTGTCACTTTACGAAAGGAAACCGCCAGTTAACGAAGAAACCGCAACTTTCTTGCGAGCAAGCGCCAGTTTTCACAACCAGCGTCACTTCGCTAACAAAACCGCCACTTCAAGAAAGGAAACCGCCAGTTAACGAAGCAATCGCAACTTTCTTAGCAAAACTGCAAACTTATTGCAAGAAACTGGCAGTTTTCGCAAGCAATCGCAACTTTCTTGCAAGAAAGTGCCAGTTTTCACAACCAGCGTCACTTCGCTAACAAAACTGTCACTTAACGAAAGAAAACCGCCAGTTAACGAAAGAAACCGCAACTTTCTTGCGAGCAAGCGCCACTTAGATAACGTTACTTAGAAAACAAACAGTTTATAAAAAATGGCTACAAGGACGTAGCCATAAAACTGCAATGACTTTGAGAATTTTCGCGAAGCGAAAATTCTCGTAATCGACAAGATGTCGATATTACTCCGCAGGAAATTTCGCCTGAACTTCAGCAATATCTGCTTGAGTCGCCGGAACCCAATATTGGTAAACTTGAATTGGACCGACAGTTCCCGCCATTGCAAGCGTTGGACCAGTTGCAACATATCTTCTATTTTTTTCTCCAGCAGACAAATATTTTATAACACAACCGTAACGTTTTCCGTCGCCAGGATTAACAATATTACCTTTCGCCCAATGACCTTCAGATTGCTTTTCCATATTATGAATCCACGGAGTTCCAACAGTGTGCATTTTGTTCACCGCACCAGATACCGGAAAGTTTGGATAAGATTCTTTACAAGCACTCGCAACAACATTCTGCGGATAATCCACAACCGCCGCAATCGTTCCAAAAAGTTTGCCATTTTCCTCGTAAATGTTCCAAATTGCAGTAATTTCGCCAGTTTCATCGCTAATACTTTTCCACAAACCAACCGCCGGGTCCGCCGCAAAACTCAATCCCGCAAAAAGAGCCAAAGACGCAATTAAAGCGTAAATTTTTTTCATAGTAAATTCTTCCTCCTCTTTACCATAAAATTTTTTCTTCCTTAACAAACATTCTAATTCAATTTGTCCAAAATGCAAGAACTTTCTGATAGTATTACTATCAATACATTGTTATTTTCAGATTTTATGTTTATTTGAGAGATTAGAAGTTAGGATTGAGGAGTTAGGAGTTAGCAGCGAGTGTTGGCACTTAGCAAAGTGAAGTTCTATTTTTTTTGTTTTTGGACGGAACTTTTTTATTCATCAAATTATTTTTCTAACTTACAAGATTTTGACCCAAACAAAACCGCACTTTCGGGGTTACGGCATATCGCCTCCATTGCTACGCTATCGCTACGCAACTCGCTCCGCTCGCCCCTACAGCACGGCGTAAGTCTTCTTGTCGCCATCTTGCTCAAGCAGCGTCACACAAACGGTGTTTAAGAAGCAAGTAACGGTGGTTGAGCCTGTGGTTACTGAGCCACGTCGAAGTATCGAAACCACAAATTTAACCAATTTTGTAAAAATTAAAGAGTCACTAAAACAAAAAATGCACTTTAAGCAAATTAAAAACCTGCCAAAAGTGCATTTTTTAGTAAACAATGTCCGCCCAGCGTGAGCATAGCCCGCCACCAACAAATCCGTTTGTTTATCAAAAGAAACGTCATTATCGGACTTGCTCCGCTATGTTCCTGAAAGAAATTCGTTTATAATCTTTGTACTGTTTTAGCAACATATTGTCATAGACGCTAACGCTAGACTTCAAACAAACACAACAATGACACAATTTTACCAAAACTTAACATTTACTCTTTTAAACTTTTATTACAAGAAATCGTACATATATAAAGTTTGCTTTAAAGCATCGATATAATTTTGAGAAAATTTATATTCTTTTGAATACTCACCAGAAAGGCGCAACCTTACATTTATTCCAGTTAAAACCTTTCTTAAAATTTCTATTTGCTCATTTGATAAATAAACATCAATAGATTCAGATAAATTTCCTGCAGAATGAATAGTTTCTTTCTTGTCCCAAGAATTAAAAGATATCACAAGCCTATCACCTTTGCCATTTATCAAATATGCTTTATCAAAAAAAATCCAATTAGAACCTTGATAGTAAAAATATGATCTTAAGAATTTTTCATTCTCTGTTTTAGAAATATAAATATAAAAAGGTTTACTGTAAAAGGTTTCTCCATGCCTAATAAAAGATATATCTTGAAATTCATCTTTTTTAATATACATATTTCCATAATTTTCAAATTGTGTATAACCATAGGATTTTGACAATGCTGTTGTTGATAAACAACTAGTTGAAAATAGCACAAATATCAAAATCAAAAAGAGACAATATTTTTTATTTTCCATTTCCTTTTCTCCAAAAAGAAATATACCATTGCTTTACTTCTTTTACAAACAGATTTGCTCCGTCATAACATTTTTTTAGTGAGCATCGCCCGCCACCAACAAATCCGTTTGTCAAAAAAAATCAACTTGCCTTTAATGCTTTTTGATTTTGAAAGTAAGTTTTAGTTTCTCGAGAAGCAACGCCACTTAGAGCAATCAGCGAAATACAGTTTGGAATTGCCATAAGTGCGTTTACAATGTCTGCGATTGTCCAAACTTCAGAAATTGTCATATAAGGTCCAATAAATACTGCCGCAATATAAAGAATTCTAAAAATCATAACAAAAACTTTATTTCCGTGAGTCAAATATTCAGCACAACGTTCAGAATAATAATCCCAACCTAAAATTGTTGTAAATGCAAAGAAAACTAAACAAATCATCAGCAAAAACTGAACAGACTTTCCGTCGCCACCCAAAACTCTAGAAAATGCTACAGAAGTAAGTGCTGCACCTTCAAGTCCGTTATTCCAAGTCGCTACAAAGTTCCCAGCAGCGTCAACCGTTCCTTGTGCTCTTTCAATGTCACCATAAAACGCAATCACAATCGCCAAACCTGTCATTGTACAAATTATAATTGTGTCTATAAAAGTTCCGAGCATAGAAACAATTCCTTGCTCAACTGGTTCTTCAACCTTTGCAGAAGCCGCCGCAATTGGAGCTGAGCCTAATCCCGCTTCGTTAGAAAAAATTCCACGAGCAACACCTTTTTGCATAGAATCAGTAACTTGCTTTAAAACGTAGCCCATTGTTCCAAAACCGATTGCCTTATAACCGAACGCACTTCTAAAAATCAGCGAAAATGCCGCTGGAATTTTTGTTGCATTCATAAACAAAACGCTTAATCCTAAAAAAACGTAAATTATTGCCATAAAAGGCACAATCACCGAAGCAACTTTTGAAATTCGCTTAAGTCCGCCGATTATAACTAAAGCGGCAAAAATTGTAACTAAAAGTCCTGCAATAAATGTTGCCCAAGTAATATCTTTTCCGAAAATCGTAAAAATTATATGTTCGCTCGAAGGATCAAAAGCGTTATTTACCGCCGCAGTAATTCCGTTTACTTGAGTCATTGTTCCGATTCCTAAAAGTCCAACCAACATTCCAAAAATCGCAAAAAGAACAGCAAGCCATTTCCATTTTGGTCCCATTCCTTTTTCGATTGTATAAAATGGTCCGCCTAAAACAGTTCCGTCACTTTTAATTTCCCGATATTTTACAGAAAGCATACATTCCGCGTACTTTGTGGCAATTCCAAGTAAAGCTGCAACCCACATCCAAACTAATGCTCCAGGTCCGCCGCCCACAATCGCAGTTGCCACGCCAACAATGTTTCCAGTTCCGATTGTAGCCGAAAGTGCAGTTACTAAAGCACCAAATTTTGAAACTTCGCCAGATTCGCTTCCGTTTTTTGAAAAAATCGATTTGAATGCACGACCAAGTTTTGTAAATTGCAAGCCACGAAGCCTGATTGTAAGCAAAATTCCTGTTGCAAAAATCAAAATGATTGTTGGAAGTCCCCAAACAACGCCGTCAATTTTGTCCAATACTGAATCAAAAATTTGCCGAAAATTAGACATAAATTTCCTCCATAAATCTCAATACAAAAAACCAAAAATTTTTACGCGACTTTTTATCTTAATTTCTTAATTGATTTTAGTGATTTAAGAGAATTTAAAAAAATTAAGAGCGTTCTTGAATTTTTAACTTTCATTTCTTGAAGTAAACTATCATTACGAGGAGTTCAAACGCCGAATCAATCTACTGCTAGTTTTAGCAAACAAAGTGCCTGTTTTTGCAAGCAAGTGTCAGTTTCTTCACAAAACAGCCAGTTCTCGCAAGCAAGCATCTCTTCTCGCAAAAAACCGCCAGTTCCTTCGAAAAACCGCCAGTTCTTGCAACAAAACTGCAAGCTTCATCATCAAACCGTCAATTCCAACGAGAAACCACCGAATCAGCAAATAAAATCAAAAAGGAAATTTAAAAAGCAGAACGCTCTTCTAAGGAGTGAATAGAACTTAAAGATTTGCCCTGTCCATTTGCCTGAGATATCAACTTAGCAAAAAAAAAGCCAAGCCTTAACCCTTCGGCGCAATAAAATTTTTGAAAATCAATCAGCAAAAAAACCGCCAGTTCTCGCAAGCAAGTGTCGCTTCTCGCAGCAAACTGCCAGTTTTCCGCCATTTTGCAAACAAAAAATTTATTGACTCTCCAGAGAATCAAAAAAACTATAACATAGTGTTTTCTGACCAAAAAAGTTTAGCATAATTTAATTAAAATCGGCAAGTCCAGAAAAATCCAAAGTTGCAAAATAATCATCAATAGTTTCTTTTCGCCTTATTTGCACAACTGAACCATCTTCACGCAACAAAAGTTCACCGCAGCGAAGTTTTCCGTTGTAATTAAATCCCATCGCTCGCCCGTGAGCACCAGAATCGTGAATAATCAGCAAATCGCCAATATCAATTTTAGGAAGTTGCCGCTGAACCGCAAATTTGTCGCAATTTTCGCACAAACTTCCAGTAACGTCGTAAATGTGATCTTTAGGAAAATCTTCTTTGCCACTAACTTGAATTTCGTGATACGCACCGTACATTCCAGGTCGCATTAAATCCGCCATACAAGCGTCGCATCCAATATAATCGCGATAAATCTTTTTTTCGTGAATCGCAGTTGTAACAAGCCAGCCGTAAGGTCCTGTAATCGGCCGTCCACATTCAAAACAAATCGCCAAAGGATCCAAGTTTGCAGGGACAATCATTTTGTCATAAAGAGAGCGAACGCCTTTTGCAACATAATTCAAATCAACTTTTTGCTCGCCAGGTTTATAAGGAATTCCAACTCCGCCGCCCAAATCCACAAATTCAATATTCACGCCACATTTTTCTTGAACTTCAAGAACTAAATCAAACACAATTTTCGCTGTGTCAACAAAAAAATCAGGATTTAATTCATTAGAAGCAACCATCGTGTGTAAACCAAAATGTTTAACGCCCAAATCTTTGCAAATTTTGTAAGATTCAAGCATTTGCGCTCGAGTAAGACCATATTTTGCTTCTTCGGGCTTTCCAATAATTGCATTTCCGCCTTTTTTAAGCGGACCAGGATTGTATCTAAAACAAACTGTGTCTGGCAAGGAACCGCCTAAAGCTTTTCTTGCAAATTCAATGTGACTAATGTCATCAAAATTTATAATTGCACCAAGTTTTGCCGCATAAACAAATTCTTTTTCAGGCGTATCGTTGCTTGTAAACATAATTTTTTTGCCCAAGATTCCAGATTTTTCGCAAAGCATAAGTTCCGGAAGGCTCGAACAGTCGCCGCCACAATCAAGTTTAGCCAAAATCTTTAAAATGTAAGGATTTGGAAGTGCTTTTACAGCAAAATATTCACGAAATTTCGGAAAAATGCTAAATGCTCCCTTAAAATATTCCAAATTTTCGCGAATTCCTTTCTCATCATAAATATAAAATGGAGTTGGAAATTTTTTACTCAATTCCAAAAGTTGAGCGTGTGTTAAAGGAAATTTATTCATAGCCAAAAGTCTAGCACTTTTTTTTTTAATTCAAAAGTGATTTTTCATTTTTTTTGTTGTTGGAGCAAATCTTCTAAGTAAAGGCTTTCCGCACTTCGCTGTTCGCTCATCTCGTGGCAATCAAAATAAAATAAAAAGTAAGAATCGGTGGTTGTGGCTCTAGAAATCACCAATAATTGTAAAGTTCAAACGTACAAATGCCACGAGACTAAAGGTGCTACAATCCGACTAGAATTTTTCCCCCGCCAAACATTTCTTATGTAAAAAAAATATTTTTTCCTCGCTTAGCACGTCATTCTGAGCGAAGCAAAGAATCTATAAACACTTAGCACACGTTACTTCAAAAACTGCCACTTTCTTGCAGAAGATGGCGACAAGGAACTTGCAATGAAGTTTCCAGCGGACACGAAGCAATCAACGAACACTTAAATTTGAAAACCAACACTTAGCACACGTTACTTAGAAAATTAACAGCGAATTTAAATATGGCGACAAGGACGTC
>CAZLXK010000148.1:0-6525 GCA_964563305.1 uncultured Treponema sp. | reverse complement strand
ACAATAATATAATTTCCAACAACTGCAATTTCTTTTATACAATCATCAAAATAGATTTTATTTACATTTTTAAAATCTTTATTTTTTATTAAAATTGATTTATCAGAATAAATGTACAAATATGAATCATAGCAAAGCAAATTTGAATAATTATCCAAAAGTTTTTCTTCTTTCTCGACAAAGAATTCATTTGTAAATTTTTCATTCACGAAATTATTTTTATTCAATAAATCTAAACTTGAAGTCCAAAAATCATCATAAACTTTTATTTTTATATTTTTAGAAATGCAAAGGAAATCATTTTTTACTTGAACTTCTACAAAATATTCGCCAATTTTTTCTGGACAACCAAAAATATTTCCTGACTTATCAATAAAAACATTATCTGGCAATTTTCCGTTGAGCATAGAAAATACTTTTTCACCTGAAACATTTTCAGTTTTTATTTCAAAACTAAAGTTTTCATTTTTCTTAATTTTAATTTCATCATCAAAAATTATTTTTGGCAGATCAATTTTTATTACAGAAATTTCTAAACTTTTATTTTGATTTTTTGTTTTTGCAATAACTTTAAGTTTATTTTCTGAACTCAATAAATTTTCTTTCATTTTTATTTTTAAACTAAGAGCAGAATCTTTATTTATAAAATTCTCAGATAATTCATATTCAAGGTTATCCGCTTCAACTAAAATTTCTGTGGGATTTTCAACGTTCTTACAAATGATTTTAAGTTCATAATTTTCATTTTCTTGTAAATAAATTTTGTAAGCATTTGCACAGATTTCCAATTCTTTAGTTTTGATTGTCAATTCAATCGAATTAGATTTTAGTTCAGTATTTTTAAGATAAAGTTTTCCAGAAGAAATTTTATCATCTACAAAAAAATTTAATTTGTTATTTGAAATTAAATCAAAATCAATTTTTTGATTATCAATAAATAAGAGCGATTCTTTCGTGAAATTTTCTCCGTAAACTTCAACTTCTTGACCGCAATAAACATTATATTTATCTAAGTAAAATATTTTTGGCAAAAGATTTTCTGTTTTTTCTGCTACGTCAGACTGATTTCGTATAATTTTTATTTTGCAAAGTTCTTCAGTTTCATTCATCAATTTTATAAAACTAAAATCAAATGTAGCGTTATTCGAAATTTGCAAATTTAATTCAATAAATGAATTTTTTAAGTTCGAATATTCTGCTGAAAAATTTATCGACTTTTCATCACAAACAAATTTCAAGTTTTCTTCATCATAATTTTCTAGGAAAATTGGAATTGAATATGAATAAGAATTTCTAACATAAATTTCTTTAAATTCTGGTTCAGCATTTAAATTTTTTTTGCACAAAATATATGAAACATTTTTTTCGTCTGGACTTTGTATTTTTATCTCATTTTGATTTTCTATTTTCATATTTTCTATTGATAAAACTTTATGATTTTTTAAATAATTTTTATCAATCACAGGAATTTCTTTTTCATTAAAATAATATTTGCACGCATCAATAAATCCTTCACCAAAAACTTCAATTTCTTTTGTGTTTGAATTTAATATTTCTGGATAAACATTTGAAATTTTCAATTCTGGATTTTTAACATTAATTTCGAACTTTACGAAAGATTCATACAATGAATTATTTAAAGTAAAAACTCTAAATTCTGCAAAATATTTTCCAGTATTGCAATTTTTACTAATACAAATTTTTCCTTTAATACGATTTTTATTTTCTTCACTTAAAAAATCATCTTCAAAAAATACATTTATTTCTTTTGTTTCAATTTCTAAATCGCTATACAAATTTTTTAATTCTGCAAAGAAATATTCGTTTTTTAAATCATTAAAATTTTCAATTTCAATTTCAAAATCACAAATTTGATTAGTAAAAATTTCGATTGGATTTATATTTTTACATCCAAAAGATTTTTTTTCTGAAACAATTTCATAAGAATACCATTTGCTATAAGGAGATTTTAAGTTTTCATAACACGCACTAATGCGGAAATTTAATTTCTTATTATTTTCGAAATTTGTTAAAAAATAATTTGTTACGCTCCCAATATTTATTTTTCTTATGTCATAAACATCATCATCGAAATAATATTCAAGTTCATAATTAGAAATCAAATTTGATATTTCATAATTCCAAGTTATGTAGAACTTATTTTCACTATAATCAACGAAAACAGAATTTATTGCATTAAGATCTTTTATATTATGCTGCAAAGTGAAAACTTCATTTATATATTCAGTTTCAGAAGAATCGTCAAAATAATTTTTACTTCGCAAAGCAAATTTGTAAGTTCCGTTTTCTATATTTTTTAATGAAATATCAGCACAATAAGTTTCATTTTCGTCAATAGAAAAACAACTTAATGGAAGATAGTTTTCGCTATTAACGTTTGCGTATAATAATTCTAATTCTTTTAAATTTGGAGACGAACCTTCTAAATGTAAAATATCGTTTTGCAAAACAATTTTATTTGTTGAAGGTTTGTCTGCATAATAATTTTTGAATATTTCAACTTCGAAAGAAGTTTCTTCACTTTTTGTAGAATAAGTCCAATTTCCGTCAAGCACATCATTAATTTTGAAAATTGTATAGTTTGGAAATTCGAACTTTTCAATTTTATTCGAATCGTATTTATTTTCGCCGTTTAATTCAAAAATAAAGTCAGGACAAATATCAGCATAAATACAAATAAAAGAAACACTTTTTAACTTTTTTGGATTTAGATTTTCTACAAGTAAATTTTTGTTTTCATTTATGAGCAATTTATTTGATGCAAACTTTCTTACATTTTTTGAAATATTTTTTGAAGGCATTTTCAACAATGAAATATTGCCAACATCACCAAGTTTTAAATTATTTGATGAAACAAAAACTCCTACATTTCCAAAACACGGAACATTTATATAAGATTTAAATCCTTTTTCGTTATTATTAAAATCACCAAATTCCGCACCGAAACTAGCAAAATATCTATCTTCATTTGGAATATTTACTTCGATAACTTTCCTAAAAAATTTTATAGACTTAGAATATATTTGGCCTTTCTTTAAGCGAAATTGAACTTGTGCGTTTCCTGAAAATTTTACATTTCCATCAAGACTAAAAATATTAAGTTGAATATTTCCTTTTACAAAAATAATATCAACATACATTGATGTGCAAAAACCATATTTACTTAATATTGCCTGAGCATTTCCTTTTAAATTAAAACTACCTTTTAAAACTGAAATATCGCCAGTAATTGCGAAAGAAAGATTTTGTATGTCAATCCACAAATCGCCATTTATTTGAACAAGTTGCTTTGTTTTGTCATAAACTGTTAATCCTAACTGCAAAGTAAATCCGTCAGTAAAATAATTTTTGATTTCTTTATTTACAGAATTATCAATCCCGTAAGAAATTCCGCCTCGAACTCCGTTAATATACAAACCTGTTTGCCCTAATGGGATTCCGATTCGCTTTGTTTCAAAAGAAAAATATGCTTTTTTTATTCCAAGTAAATACTTATTTGTATCATTTGTAAAACTAACATTTGCTTCAAGTTCACCTAAATTAGGAACAGAAATCGCACCAGTTCCTCGCACTTCAAAAGAACCAGCTTCCACAAAAAATCCTGCGTAAATATTTTTAAATACAATATCGTTTCCAATCGTAAATTCTGGTAAAAGAAATTCTGCACTTGAAAATATCAAACCATCTTTTTTGTTAATACGAACATTTGCAAGATTTATGTTTGAATTATTAAGAAGTTCTGGCATTTGTAAACTCACGTTAGAAAAAATAAATTCCTTGTTTGCTTTATCAATCTTAAGATTTTCTAAGAAAATTCCAAATCCGCAAATATTTAATTTTATTGTTTTGAAATTTGAAGATAACTGAATTTCACCATCAATAAATTTTAAATTATCAATATATAAATAATTTGCTCCATATTTTGAAAGTTCATTTTTTAGATTTATTTGAATTTGATCTAATTCAAGAACAATTTTATTGTTTTGATTTTTATAAATTTTAAGTTTTTCTAAATTAGATTCAAAATTTAAAAATTCAATTTTAGTATTTTCAAGACCAGCATTTATATTTTTTAGATTTCCGTTCCAATCATAACTTAGATTTTCTATAACAAAAGTATTCGATTTTAAACATGACAAATTATTTGTTTTTGCCTTTGCACAAACTTGCATTCCTGATTTATTAAAATTTATTGAATCAACACAAATATTTAAATCTTCTGTTAACTTAAATTCTTTAGAATTTCCTATAAATACTTCAAAATTTCTTAATCCCTTAGAAAAACTATATTCAAAATTATTCAGCTCAAACTTTACGTTTTTAAATATTGAAGGAATATTTTTTGCGTTCAGAGAAATATCACCAAAACAATTTAAAACAAAATCTTTGTCAAAATAATTAAGCGAAAGATTAGAATTTTTTATATTCACATATTCGAAAACATTAAAATTTTCTACATTTGTTGAACATGAAAAATTCAATAATTCGCCATTCAATGAATAAGTAAAGTTTTGAATTTTAAAATTTAAATTGTCAAAATTAAAATCATTATTTTTTAATAAACATAATTCTCCATTTATTGATAAAATAAAATCTCGACCAACTTGTTTTTCAATTTTCAATCGAGCATCTTTTGTTTTGAAACTATTAAAAATAACTGTATCTTCTAAAACAGAATTAGCCACACAAGAAACAATTCCATTTTTAGTAAATAAAATTTCGCCATGAGTTTTTATATTAGAAATAAATTTGGGAAACAAATCTTCATTAAAAAGAATATTTCCTGACAACAAAAACTGAGGTACATTCTCTACAAGTGAAAAATTTAAAATAAAATCTTCTAATAAAACGCCAGCAAAAATATTTATTCGATTCTGATTTTTATAATTCAATTCACATTTTTTTATTTTATTATTTTCGTCTATCAAAAATTCTTTAAATTCAATTTTAGAGCCAGAAATTTCTTGCGGAAGATATTCTGGCAAAATCAAACTTCCAGATAATTTTACAAAATTTTCACTTCTCGGATTGTAATTAAAACTTGCATTTATATCTGAAAATTCAATGCCTACAAATTTAAAATTCAAATTCTTTGCATCAGCACAGAAATTTTCTAAAACATTTTTGTTAAGATTGTATTCAAAATTACTAATTCCAAGTTCAAGCTCATTTAAAATTCCAGAGTCTTTGTCATCAAAATAAATAAAACCTGAAAGATTCAAAATATAATCTTCATATTTATTAAGCGAAATAGAACCTTCTTTTAAGTACATTATTTCATTGTTTTTAAAAAATTTTCCATTAATATTATTTGCACTCAAAGAAAATTCTTTTATTTTTCCGTCTTTAGTAAACTTAAGTTTTATATTTTCAAATTTTGTGTTTTGAATAATTTCTGGCAATTCTGTATTTTCAAAAAAAACTGAACTTAATATTTCCACATCATAATCAGAACTTATACTTATTTGATTCACAAGAAAATTCATATTCATAAAACTAAAATTAAATTCAGTTAAAAATTTAATATTTTCAAAATCAAATTCATACGTTAGCAAATCTATTGATATTGAATTAAATTGAACTTCATTGATTTTTAATTCATCTGGAAAAATAAGTGAACATTTATTTAAATTGAGTTTTGTGTTTTTATCGTCAAATATAAATCCAATATTTTTAAAATTGATATTCCATTCGCCGAACAAATTTAATGAATAATCACAATCTAAAGAAATATTAAAATTTTCAATTCCTTTACCAAAAATTATTTTTACATCAGAAATTTTTATACTTAATCCAGACAAAACTCCCGGAAACTCAAAAGGTAAAACAGCAAGACCTGAAAATTTTATAAATTCATTTGTAAAATCTAATCTATCAATAAGAATTGAAAAACCAAAAAGTTTAAATGGATTTATTGCCGCCTTATCAATAGCAAACTTTCCATTTTTATTTAAGACAAAATAATCAACATGAATAACAATATCTTCGTCAAAACCGTGAATTGTAAAATAAGCATTTTCAAAACTGAACTCATCATTTTCAAATCCAAGTCTTCCAACTTTTAACGAGAACAAATCATTTTTTACTTCGTAATTTTTTATTTTCTGATAAATGTGAACTTGATTATTTGGTGTAATTTGAACATCTTTAAAAATCAGAGAATCATTCAAAAAACTTTTCTCGTCTTTTTTTAACTTTCCAAATAATCCGTTTTTGTTAAAATTAGTTTCGATGATTTTGTCAGAAAAATTTCCATTTATAAAAATATTTTGTTCATGAACAATTTGGTTTGCTAAAGAAAAATCTTCATTTAAAGTAAAATCGCCTAAAACGATATCTTGAGAAAAAATATTTGTTATGCAATCTTTTAAATTTATTTTTGAATTTATTAAATTATTTAAATAAGCACTTATTTTAAAATCATTATAAATAAACTCGACATTTACATTTTGATTTATAACTTCGATTTCATTATATCTAGTTAAAATCATTTCCATAGAATGT
>CAZLXK010000147.1:0-6562 GCA_964563305.1 uncultured Treponema sp. | reverse complement strand
AAAAACTCAATATTCAATTAGCGTAAATATTTCAAATAATGATTTTTTTTACGAAGATGTTTATAAAGATTTTATTGAACTTGTAAAAAAGTATAAAATAAATCCTTCAAATTTAAATTTGGAAATAACTGAAAATGTTGTTATTAACGATTCTTCGCAGATTTTAAAAATTATTAAAAAACTTAGAAATTTTGGTTTTAAGATTGAAATGGACGATTTTGGAACTGGACTTTCATCTTTAAATGTTCTTAAAAATGTTGAAATGGACGTTTTAAAAATCGATATGGAATTTCTTGCAATCAGAGAAAATCTTAACCAAGTTCAAAGTGTAAAAGTGGAAGAAAAAAGACAAATTCTTTTATCTTCATTGATAAAAATGGCAAAACTGCTCAAAATGAATGTAATTACTGAAGGCGTGCAAAATGAAGAACAACTAAAAGATTTAATTGCTTGGGGTTCAGATGCTTTTCAAGGATATTATTTTTCAAAACCAATTCCAGTTGGCGACTTTGAGAATTTTTATTTTTGGAAATAAATAATATGTTAAGGAATTGCCCAAAAAGAATAAAATACGGTGCTTGAGCAAGGTCGAAACCACTACTATATATAGTTTTTTGTTATTTCGACAGGCTCAATGACCGTTTTTAACCGTTTTTTTTAGAGGAAAAAATGTTTTTTATTGAAAATTATAAATATGTTTACATAATTGTTTCTCTTGTTTTTGCGTTTGTAGTTTCATATTTATCAATTTATATTTCAAGATTAAAAACTCCTTTAGCAAAGCGAATTTTTCCTTGTCTTTTTTTTGGCATAAGTTCTGTTATAGTTTATGCAATTTTTCTTTTGTGTTACATTCAAAGTTTTGCAAGATTTTTTTACAGTTTATATTATATTTCTTTAACGCTTTTGATTTTTTCACTTTTAAAATTTTCGATTTCTTTTACGCAAGATAAATTTGTTTGGCCAACATTTGAAAATATTTTTACGATTTTAGTTGCTTTTGATGTAATATATTTTATTGCAAACGCTTTTCTTCCTTTTTCTTTTGATTTAGTTGAAACGCCTTTTAGATTTTTTGAAAATACGATTGAATATGAAAACATTAAAGTTTTTACAAAAGCAATCAACAATTATAAATTTTCTGATCTTACGTTAAGCGTTGTTTACGACGGAAAAATTGAATTTTCTTTGCTTTCAATGCTTGAACAGTTAATCAAATTTCATAAGTTAAATCTTTTTTTAGTTCACTTTGCACTTTGTGCCGTTATGATTTTGATTGGTTTAAGTCTTTTGTTTGTAAAAGCAATAAAAGCTCCTTTTCTTTATAAGTTTAAATATGTAACAGTTTTTTTTACATATCTTTTTAGTTTTTTATTTTACGCTTTATTTTATTTCTTAAAAACTGAAATTGAATACACAGGACTTATTGTTTCAATATTAAACTTTTTGGTTTGCTATTTTTCAGTTTACAAATCTTCGGAACGCCTTGAACAAAAAGCTTTGTATAAAATCAGCGAAGAGGTTCCAGAAGGAATTTTGTGTTTTGATAATCTTCAAAAGTTGATTTATTGCAATCAAAAAGCGAAGGAAATTTTTTCTGATGAACAAAACAAATCTGAAATTTCAGAAAAAAAAGCTTTAGATTTCTTAAAATTAATTTCTGCTAAAGAAAAGCAAGTTTCAAATCAAAATGAAAATTTTATTTTGCACGAAGAAAAAATTAAAGTTGGAAATTCTGAACGTTATTTCAATGTGGAATTTCATCAAATCATCATCGACAAAAAATTTGTGGGAAACTTTATAAAATTAACCGACAGCACGCAAGAAGTTGAAAAACTTAAACACGAAGAATTTATTGCAAATCACGATTCGCTTACAAATCTTTATAATCGTAAAAAATTTTTTGAAGTTGCGGAACACATTTTAAAACACGAAAGTTCGTCTCAATGGCAAATGATGTGTTTTAACATAAAAGATTTTAAGTTGATAAATGAACTTTTTGGAAATAAAAAAGGTGATGAACTTTTAAAAAAATATGCGGAACTTATTCAAAAATATGCACCAAAAGGTTCTTGTTATGGAAGAATCGCTGACGACAAAATTGCAATTTTAATAAAAACTCAAGATTTTTCCGAAGCCACATATTTGGAAATTATAAGAATTTTGTCTAGCATTTTTAACAATTTTAAGCTTTACGTAAATGTTGGAATTTATCTTATAAAAGATATTTCTGAACGCGTGGAAATTATGTACGACAAAGCGTTTATTGCAATCAGCAAACTTGCAAATCCTTATCAGAAAACTTTTATTTATTATGGCGACAATTCGTTGGAACAAATGCGATACGAAAAAGATATTGCGGATAAATTTGAAAATTCTTTGATGAATAACGAAATTTCTTTGTATTTGCAGCCGATTGTTGATGAAGGCGGAAATGCGATTTCTTGTGAGGCGAGGGCAAGATGGAATTTAAATGGAGAACTTATTTCTGCTGGAAAATTTATTGGAGCTTTAAAAAATTCTGGTTTAATTTCAAAACTTGATATGTTTATTTGGGAGCAAGTGGCGAAAGTTTTGTGCGATTGGCGAATTGATGGACTTGATGATTTTACAATTACAATTAATGTGGACGAAAAAGATATTTATTATTTTGATGTTCTTAGTTTTTTGAGCGAACTTGTGCAAAAATATAAAATTGAAGCGAAAAATTTGATTGTTCAGTTTAAGGAAAGTGAATTTGTTAAAAATTATGATTTTGCTTCAAAACTTGCAAATAATTTAGCAAAAAAAGGTTTTCCTATTTGTATTACGGATTTTGGTGGCGGATATTCATCTTTAAATGTTATTAAAGATATGGATATTTCTTCTATCAAAATGGATATGATTTTTGTTGATTCTGAAAAGAAATCTGAGCGAAATGAAATAATTTTAAATACAATAATTTCTATTGCGAAAAAATTAAATTACAATATTGTGAGTAAAGGCGTTAAAAGTTCTGAGCAAGTTGAACAAATGGCTTCTATGGGATTTAAATTTTTTCAAGGTGAATATTTTGATGATGCAATTGATGTTGAAAGTTTTGAAAAAAAATATTTGCCACAGTTATGAACCGACATCGTGTCGGTTTCGAGAATTTTCGCGAAGCGAAAAATCTCATTAGTCTTATGCGATTTAAGGCGACCTCCTTGTCGCCATCTTTCTGTATTACTGACAGTTGATTGCTTTGTGTCAATTTGAAATTTCGTTGCGAGTTCAAGCACCGTGCACTATTTTCTTTGGGAAATTTTTGTTTCAAATCTGTCTTTTCTTGTGTCGAGCGGAATTTCTGTTGGATATTTTCCGTTAAAACACGCAGCGCAATATTCAGTGCTTCCAATCAAATTTTTCAAATCTTCCAAAGGCAAATATGCAAGCGAGTCAACTCCAATAATTTTTGCAATTTCTTGTGTTGTGTGATGACAAGCAATCAAATTTTCTTCTGAATCAATGTCCAATCCGTAATAGCAAGGATGCAAAAACGCAGGTGAAGAAATCCTCATATGAATTTCTTTAGCTCCAGCGTCGCGTAAAAGTTTTACAATTTGTCCGCTTGTAGTTCCGCGAACAATAGAATCATCAATCATAACAACTTTTTTGCCTTGAACTGTGCTTTTAATTGGATTAAGTTTGATTTTTACTTTGTCCATGCGATTATCTTGACCTGGCGAAATAAATGTGCGACCAATGTAGCGATTTTTTATAAATCCCATGCCGTAAGGAATTCCAGATGCGATTGAATAACCAAGTGCTGCGTCTAATCCAGAGTCTGGAACGCCAATCACAATGTCAGCGTCAACTGGTGCAACTTTAGCGAGAGCTTCGCCTGCTCTAAGTCGGCTTTCGTGAACTCCAACTTTGTCGATTATAGAATCTTGACGAGCAAAATAAATGTATTCAAAAATGCAAGTTGTTTTTGGTTTAGTGTTGCAATGTTCTTTTTTAGAAAAAATTCCGTCTTGACTAAAAACTACAATTTCTCCGGGTTCAATGTCGCGAATAAATTGTGCACCAACTGCACTTAAAGAGCAACTTTCAGAAGCAACAGCGTAAGTTCCGTCTTCCATTTTTCCGTAGCACAAAGGACGAAATCCGTGCGGATCGCGAAATGCAATAAGTTTGCTTGGTGACATTAAAACGCAAGAATACGCACCTTCGATTTTTTTCATTGCGTTGCTAACCGCTTCTTCTATTGAAGGAACTTTGAGTCTTTCGCGTGTAATTAAATAAGCGATTGTTTCTGTGTCTGTAGTTGTGTGAAAAATTGCTCCAGAAAGTTCTAGTTCTTCGCGAAGTTGCAAAGCGTTGCTTAAGTTTCCGTTGTGAGCAAGTGCCATTTTGCCTTTTAAGTGATTTACTTCGATTGGTTGGCAGTTTAAGCGATTTGTTGCTCCAGTTGTTCCGTAGCGAACGTGTCCGATTGCGATTTTTCCTTTTGGAAATTTTGACAAAACATCAGCATTAAAAACATCACCAACTAAACCTAAATCTTTGTGCGATGAAAAAGTTCCATCATCATTTACAACAATTCCGCAACTTTCTTGCCCACGATGCTGCAAAGAATACAATCCGTAATAAACAAAACTTGCTACGTTTTCGATTTGTGGACAAATTACACCAAAGACTCCGCATTCTTCGTGGAGATTTTCGCTCATTTATTTTCTCCCTTTGATTTTTCTAAAGCTGCAGCAATAAAACCTTTAAATAAAGGATGTGCGTTGTTTGGTCGGCTTTTAAATTCTGGATGAAACTGAACTCCAACAAAAAATGGATTGTCTTTAAGTTCGATTGTTTCTACAAGATGCTCGTCTGGAGAAGTTCCGCTAAAAATTAAACCTGCGTCTTCAAGACTTTTTTTATAATCGTTGTTAAATTCGTATCTGTGACGATGACGTTCGTTTACAAGTGAAGTTTTGTAGCATTTTTCCATCATAGTTTCAGCTTTTATTTTGCAAGGATAACTTCCAAGTCGTAAAGTTCCGCCTTTGTCAATTTCGTCACTTTGACCTGGCATAAAATCAATAACTTTATGTTTGCAAAGTTCATCGAATTCACCAGAATTTGCGTCAGTAATTCCAGCGACATTTCTTGCAAATTCAATTACAGCAATCTGCATTCCTAAACAAATTCCAAAATAAGGCAATTTATTTTCGCGTGCATATTTTACAGCCAAAATCATTCCTTCAATTCCGCGATTTCCAAATCCGCCTGGAACAATAATTCCGTCAATTCCTTGAAATGTTTGATTTAAGTTTTCTGCGGTAATCGATTCTGAATCAATCCAATGAATATTAATTTCTGTGTTTAAAGCGTAACCTGCGTGGCGCAAAGCTTCGGCAACAGACAAATAAGCGTCGTGAAGTTGAACGTATTTTCCAACCAAGGCGATTTCAGTTTTATAAGAAAGATTTTTAATTCGCTCAACAAGTTGAATCCACTCAGTTAAATCTGGGCTTGGAGTTGAAAGTCCTAATTCGCGGCAAACTACCGAAGAAAAATTTGACTTTTCTAACATAAGCGGCGCTTCGTAAAGAGTTGGCAATGTAATATTTTCTATTACACAATCAGGTTTTACATTGCAGAAAAGTGCGATTTTTTTGAAAATTGATTCTTCGATTTCTTCATCACATCGCAAAACTATGATATTTGGATTTACGCCGAGCGACTGAAGTTCTTTTACGGAATGTTGTGTTGGTTTAGATTTATGTTCGTCACTTCCGCGCAAAAATGGAACTAAAGTTACGTGAATAAAAAGTGAATTTTCTCTGCCCACTTCAAGCGAAACTTGTCTAACTGCTTCGATAAAAGGTTGACTTTCGATGTCGCCGATTGTGCCGCCAATTTCTGTAATTACAACATCAGCGCCACTTTGCTTTCCAACGCGATAAATAAAATCTTTAATTTCGTTTGTAATGTGCGGAATTACTTGAACTGTGGAACCTAAATATTCTCCGCGACGTTCTTTATTTAAAACATTCCAATAAACTTTGCCAGTTGTAAGATTTGAATATTTGTTTAAATCTTCGTCAATAAATCGTTCGTAGTGACCTAAGTCCAAATCTGTTTCAGCGCCATCTTCTGTAACATAAACTTCGCCGTGCTGATAAGGACTCATTGTTCCCGGATCGACATTTATGTAAGGATCAAGTTTTTGTGAGGCAACTTTTAATCCTCTTGCTTTTAATAAACGTCCCAAAGATGCTGCTGTAATTCCCTTGCCAAGTCCCGAAACTACTCCGCCAGTTACAAAAATGTACTTAGTCATAAGATTTCCTTAAAAAATTGAATTGATATTATAGAATACTGTTTTTTTGGGGTTTAGACAATGAAGAAAATTTTTTGATTTTTTTGGAGCAAATTTTTTTGTGCTAACGTGCTTTTCAAGGCTACGCTTATCGCTTCGTTCTAGTTTGTGCAATTTTGCACAAACTAGAATGGCTTTCGCCACCTTTACAATCACGGCTAGGCTTCTTTTGCAAGTTTAAATTTATGTTCTTGTGCTAAGTGTTTGTGAGAAATAAAAAAT
>CAZLXK010000146.1:0-6572 GCA_964563305.1 uncultured Treponema sp. | reverse complement strand
AGATTTTATTGTTGCAGGAACTTTTTGCAATTCTGTTGTAGCAAAAATAAAAACTACGTAAGGCGGCGGTTCTTCTATGGTTTTAAGCAAAGCATTGAACGCACTTGTTGAAAGCATATGAACTTCGTCGATTATATAAATTTTGTATCGACTGGAATTTGGCGGAAACAAAACTTCATCTTTTATTTGCCGAACATCATTTACGCTTGTGTTTGACGCTCCGTCGATTTCAATAACATCAAGCGATGAACCTGCAGTAATTTCTTTGCAAGATTCACATTGTCCGCAAGGAGTGGCAGTTGGTCCGTTTTTACAATTTAAGGCTTTTGCCAAAATGCGTGCTGTAGAAGTTTTTCCGCAACCTCTTGGACCAGAAAATAAATATGCGTGTGCAATTTTTCCAGATTCAATGGATTTTTTTAAAGTTTGGGCAACAAATTCTTGCCCAACTAAATCTTCAAATTTTTGCGGCCTACGTCTGGTCGCTGTAACCTCATATATCATATTTTTACGATAACCTAATTTTAAGTATTTTTGAAGTGGTGAAGAAATTTTTTCAGTTTAAGCGAAAATTCTGTGCTTAAAGTCGCAAATTTGTCAGTTTTAGTACAAGACTTTCACTTAAACCGCCGATTTTTTCGCTTTAAGTGCGAGATTTGCCAGTTTAAGTGCGAGTTCGCAATAACGTCTTAACAAGCAATCCTCAATTATAAATCCTCGCCCCTAACTTCTACCTTCTAGCGCCTACATCCACAACAATAGCGTCAGTTTTTTTATCGCGTTTTTGAAGCAAGTGCGAACTTGGCATTTTTATCTTAAAAAAATCTCCGCTAAAAAGTTTAGTTTCGCTTAGCACAAGAAGCAAACCTAATTTTGAGCAAGCGTAATAAGCAACTTTATGATTTGGCAAATAAATTTCTTCACTTGTAATTCTAAAACTTAAAAATTTTTCATCTTCAAGTTCTTTTTGCTCAATTTCGTCAAGCGACATTTTTTGAGTTGCAATAAAAGACAAAACCGCCCGCTCTTTTGGAAGTTCAGAAAGTTCAGAAAGTTTTCGTAAATTTTTCGGAGCATTTTGCGTATTAAAACAAAAGTTGCACCATTTTTCACCTTTTTCGCCATTCATATTACATTTTTGCGTGTGAGTGCAAGGCGAAATCGCAACAAAATTTTTTCTTGCCAAAGAATCACGCATTAAAGAAATTAATCTTGCTGATTTTGGAACTCCAGGCTCAACAATAAGAATTTTTGCTTTAGGATTTTTTGGATTTACATAAGACAAAATTTTTTCAGTCAATTTTTTTGCAATAAAATCTGGCGGCGTTCCATTTTCATCATTTAATTCATTAAAAAAATTTGCACTTGTAATAAAATCCGCCTTATCTTTTATGATTGTGCCAAATTCACCTTTTACGCGAACAATTTTCCAAGGCTCTTCTTGAAGCTTTGCCGCAAGACTTAAAAAAATATTTTCTCCAAAAATCAGAGCTTGCTGCGAAAGATCCAAGCAATAAAACGTAAGTTTCTTTTTTCTAAGTTCCGGTCTGGCTAAAAAAAGCGAAATTGGAACTGTCAAAGGTCCGCTTCCAATGTCCAAGCAAACAGAATTGTCAGCAAGTTCAAAATAATCGCTTGAGAGATTTGCAAAAAGTTTTGTAAGTCGCACAAGATTCCACCAAGAAAAATAATGAACGTAAGCACTTAACGTTGTAGGCGAATTCATATAACCAAGTCTGCGTTCGCCACGCGAGTCAGTTAAATTATGACTTAATTCGCGGATTTGTTTTGGCAAAATTTGTTGCTGTTTTGAATTAAGCGGATGCGTTTTTTTTACAAGCAAATCAAATTCGTTGATGATTTTTTTTGCATCTTCTGAGATTTTTTCGTCATCAAACAAAGAAGAAATTTTTTCTGCGGATTTAATTTGCGGATTTTTAGTTTGCCGATTTTCTCGACTTTTAATTTGTTGATTTTTAGATTTTTGATTTTTTAAATTCAGCGATTTTTTTTCTAGCGAATTTTCTTGATTTTTATTTTGCCGATTTTTGTTCAGCGAATTTTTGTGATTTTTAAAATTTTTTTCAGAATCAGAATCAGCGGAATTATCAAATTTTTTTTTTAAGAATTTGTCGTAAAATTTTTCAGTCATTTTTATTATCCGAAATCAAAAGATAAATTTTTTGAAGTTCTTCTCTCAAATCGTGAATTTGCATAAGAATTTGTGAATTTTTTTCTCTAAGATTCATTTCTTCCACAAGTTGCTTTTGTGCACCTTCAATCGTAAATTTTTTTTCGTAAAGCAAATATTTTATTCGCAAAATTATGTCTAAATCGTGCTGAGAATAAATTCTTCTTCCGCCTAAATCTTTTTTTGGACTAATAAAAGGAATAATTTCTTCCCAATAACGCAAAACGTAAGATTTTATTCCAGTAATTTTTTCAACATTTCCAATCGAGTATTGAGCCATTTTTGTTTAAAATTTTTCCCTATCTTGCCATTTTTGACGACTAGCTTTCATTTCAATTTGAATAGGAATTTGATTAAATCCTAAATCTTCGCGAATTCTATTTTTTAAATAACTCACATAAGTTAAAGGAACATTGTCTGGCCGAGTTGCAAAAATCAAAAACTTTACAGGATTTACGCTTGTTTGCGTTATATAGCGAATCTTAAAGTGAATCGCTTTTGTCGCTGGCGGCGGATACTTAAAAAGCCAATCTTTGAGTGCCAAATTTATGCTTGCCGTGTCGATTTTGCGGTTAAGTTGCTCGTACATATTTATTGCTGTGTTCATTAAATCTTTTAAGCCAGTTTTATTTTTTGCACTTAAAGTTAAAATTGGTGCCCAGTTCATTTGACCAAACATTACTTGAATCCAATCTTTTGTTTGCTTTATGGCTTTAGAACTTTGATCTTCCATTAAATCCCATTTGTTTAGCACAAAAATAATTCCTCTTCCGCGTTCAAAAGCAAGCGAACAAATTTTTTTATCTTGCTCAGAAAGTCCTTCGTTTGCATCAATCATCAAAAAAACAATATCACATTCATCAAGCGTTTTAATTGCTCGATTTACAGAATAATATTCAACATTTTCTTTAACTTTTGCTTTTCTGCGGATTCCGGCTGTATCAAGAATTTGAATTTCGTGACCGTTAAAGTGAAAACTTCCTTCAACAACATCTCGCGTGGTTCCAGCGTAATCGCTTACAATAGAAGCATTTGTGTGCGTTAAAGCGTTGCTTAAAGTTGATTTTCCAGTGTTTGGTTTGCCTAAAATTGCAATTTTGATTGGTTTGTCTTGAGCGTTTCCTTGAGTAACTTGCGAAAAATCCAAACCTTCCACAAGTTTTGAACTTAAAAGCTCTAAATTGTCGCCGTGACTTGCACTAATTGGAATAATATCTTTAAATCCGTAGCGAAGATAATTGTAAGCGGACATTTCGTTTTTCTTGCCTTCGCATTTGTTTGCCGCAATAATCAATTTGTCAGAAAAAGATCGCAAATATTGTATAAGTTCTTCGTCTTCAGCGTTTATTTCGTTTGAATCTAAAAGAAGCAAAATCCGGTCGGCCTTGTAAAGCATTTCTAAAGTTTTTTCCACAACCAAATCGTCCATTTCGCTTTCTCGACTGTTAAAATTTCGCGTAAGTTTGTAGCCGCCTGTATCCATTAAAGTAACAGGTTTTCCAGCGATAAAACAAGTTTCTTCGATTGGATCGCGAGTAACTCCGGGCGTTGGGTCGGTTATGGCACGTTTTGTGTGCGTAAGTGCGTTGAACAAAGTTGATTTTCCAACGTTTGGTCTGCCCGCAATTACAATCAGCGGAAGATTAAAATATGTTTTGTCTGAAAAAAATGTTTCTATTTTTTGATTTTGATTTTGCTCAGCGGAATTTTCGCTAATTTGAGTGGAATTTTCTGCTTGCTCAACAAGAGTTTCGCTGATTTTAGAAAGATTTTCCGCGTTAAGTGCAAGATTTTCTGCGTCGCCACCAAAATTTTCTGCACTAGCGTCAATTTTTTTTATAGGTTTTGGCTTTGAAAAGTCAGGTTTAGATTTTTTATGTTTTTTCATGAAATTTTCTCCGATTTTATGCCGAAACTTTTTAAATTCTGTCATATACAAATTCTGAAAGCTTGGGTTCAGAATGACAATTTTAAAACAGCGAACTTCGCGAAAGATTTTCCAATTCTTCAGCAGAAAAATGCGACAAAGTTTCTTTTATTACAGGAATTTGCTTTGCCGACATACTTAAATCCCTTATTCCCATTCCGGCAAGAATAATCATACTTTCTTTTTTGCTTGCCATTTCGCCACAAACTGAAATTGGAATGTGCTTCTTTTTTGCATTATGAATCGTCATTTTTATAAGTCGCAAAACTGCAAGACTAAATTCGTTGTAAAGTGGAGCAACATTTGGATTTTCTCTGTCAACGCCCAAAGTGTATTGTGTTAAATCATTTGTTCCAAGTGAAAAAAAGTCAGCTTTTGGTGCAATCGTGTCAGAACAAATTGCCGCTGCCGCAGTTTCAATCATAACGCCAATCGGAACTTTTGGATTAAACGGAATATTGTCTTCTTTTAGTGCCAACTGAACGCCTTTTGCAATTCCCAAAACTGTATTTACTTGAGCAACATCTGTAATCAACGGAAGCATTATCTGCAAATTTCCATAAACGCTTGCTCTGTACAAGGCTCTAAGTTGAGTTCTAAAAACTTGCGGATAAAAAAGCGAAAGTCTAATTGCTCTAAGTCCCATAAGCGGATTTTTTTCTTCTTGATAAGGCAAGTCGCTTGAAGGAATAAGTTTGTCGCCACCAGCGTCTAGCGTTCTAATTGTAACTGGTTTGTCGCCCATAGTTTCTAAAACTTGCTTGTAAGCCTGAAACTGAGCTTCTTCGCTTAAAGAATTTGAAAAAGAGCCAGTTTTTTTGTTTTGTTGCTGAAGTGCGTCCATAAAAAGAAATTCTGTTCTAAAAAGTCCAATTCCGTCAGCACCTTGCTCAAGTGCAAATTTTGCTTCTTCGGGCGTTCCAATATTTGCGTATAAATGAAAAATTGTGCCGTCTTGAGTTTTTGCAGGTTTGTCGCGGAATTTTTTTAGCGTTTCAAAATATTTTTGTTCCGCAAGGATTTTTGCTTTTACTGCGAGAATTGTCGCTTCGTCTGGATCAACTGTAACTTCGCCAAGATTTCCGTCTACAACAAGAACTTCGCCAGTTTTTATAATTTTATAAATGTTTTCTAAGCCAACAACCGCCGGGATTCCGTAACTTTTTGCAAGAATCGCCACGTGACTTGAAATTCCGCCTTCTGTAAGTGCAAGTCCCGCAATTTTCCGCTTACTCAAAATCACAGTGTCGCTAGTTTTCATTGCTCGAGCAACAATCACTGCGTTATCTGGAACTTTTTCTATATCAAAAGGATGATAATCAATCAAAATATCAAGTACGTGATCAAAAATATCTTCTATGTCTTGGGCACGTTCTGCAAGATAATCATTTCCGCTGTTTCTAAGTCGGTCAGCATAATCATTAACTTTTTCAAGCAAAACTGTTTCTACATTTTGCAAGGATTCTTCAAGTGATTCTTTAACTTCTTTCATAAAAACAGGATCATTTAGCATAAGATTGTAAGTTTCAAGAATAACTCTTTGTAAATCATCTTTTTGAAGATTGTTAAGATGCTTTGTTAAATCCGCTTCTACAATTTTGCACGCTTTTTGAAGCCGTTCCCATTCTTTTTCAACTTCATTTTTTTTGATTAAAAACTGAGGAATTTTTCTTTCTTGAACTTCAGGAATAACAAACGCTTTTCCAATTCCAATTCCGCCAGCAGCAGAATCACCCAAATATACATTCATAATTTAATTTTACCAAGTCTAAGAGTTCAAGTCAAAAGTAAAATTTTAAAGGTTAGCAAAGTTTATATTTCTTGCCGATGTCTTTCGTAAAGCAAAATTCCCGCTGCAACAGAAACGTTTAAAGAATCAAGTTTTCCGCAAGTTGGAATCGAAACTATTGAATCACAATTTTCTTTTACAAGTCGATTTATTCCGCTTCCTTCGCTTCCCATTACGATGCAAACTTTTTTAGGAAATTTTGTGTTTTGTAAAGGCTCGCCGTTTGCATCCGCTCCGTAAATCCAAAATCCTGCATTTTTAAGTTGTTCTAAGGCTCGATTTAAGTTGTTTACGGTTGCAATGTTTACCCAAGCACTTGCGCCGGCACTTGTTCGAGCAATAATTTCATTTTCGCGCACGTTCGCTGTACTTTTATGTTCAGGAACAATCAAAAGATTTGCACCAAATTGATCACAAGAACGCAAAACTGCTCCAATGTTGTGCGGATCAGTTACGTTGTCGAGCATTACAACAGTTATGTTTTTTTGATTTTGATTTTGGCGAGAAAGCGACGCTTGTGCTGAAAGAACTTGCTCTTGCTCGCGAGAAATCGTCGGTTCAGAAGAAGCCACCGATTGTTCACAAAAAGTTTTTAGCCATTGTTCTAAATCAACTTCATTTTTTTCGCGGATTTTTTCGCCTTCAACGCAAAGAACAATTCCTCT
>CAZLXK010000145.1:0-6655 GCA_964563305.1 uncultured Treponema sp. | reverse complement strand
GAAAAGGTTGTTTTAGACTTTCTTATTGTGTAAGTGAAAATTGTATTTTAAATTCAAAAAATGCCTTTGTTAAAGCAATGGATGATTTATTAAAATCAAATATTCACTAAATTTTTATTTTTAATAAACATTTTGTATAAAATAGTATACATGTTAAAGTAAAAGATAATATATACAAAAAAGAAAATTATGTAAATTTTTATACATCGTAAAGTAAGATATTAAATACATGCGGAGGAAAATATGAAAATTTTAATGGTTAGTGCCGAAGCTGTTCCATTTGCTAAAACTGGCGGACTTGCTGATATGGTAAGTGCACTTGCAATCCAACTTGCAAAAATGGGACACGATGTAAAAATCGTTATGCCTCGTTATTATAAAATTGATAGGGCAAAATTAACACATCTTGAAGGTCCAATGGCAATTGCTGCGGGACAAATTGAAACTTGGTCTGCGGTTTACACAACAAAAATGCCAGGTTGCGACGAACTTCCTGTATATTTTATTGATCACGAAAATGCTTTTGGTCGAGATGGAATTTATGGAGTTCCAACCGAAACTGATTTTCATGATAATCCGTATCGTTTTAGTATTTTGTGTCACGGAGCATTTCAATTATGTAGAAAATTGAATTGGTATCCAGATATTATTCACGCACACGATTGGTCAACTTGCTTAGCTCCAGTTCTCTTAAAAAAAGTTTGTCGTTACTGCGGATTTGAAAAAACTGCATCTGTTCTTACAATTCATAATCAAGGATATCAAGGTCAATATTCAAAAGATTCTTTTCCAGCATTAGGAATTGACTGGGGATTTTATTATGGTGCAGGATTTGAACATAATGGAGGAATAAACTTTTTGCAAGCAGGTGTTTCTTGTGCGGATATGATTACAACTGTTTCTCCAACTTACGCTAAAGAAATTCAAACTCCAGAAGGCGGATTTGGAATGGACGGTTTGCTTCGATTAAGACGTGACGTTATAAAAGGAATTCTAAATGGTGCAGACCTTAGCCAATGGAATCCTGAAATTGACAAAAAAATTCCATTTAATTATTCAATAAAAGATATATCTGGAAAAGCAAAATGCAAAGCTGAACTTCAAAAACGAATGGGACTTGAAGTAAATCCAAATATTCCTTTAGTCGGAATGATTACTCGACTTGTTGAACAAAAGGGAATTGCAGAAGTTTTTGCTCCAACTTATGGTTCAATCTATCAAATTTGTTCTGAAATGAAAATGCAATTTGTAGTGCTTGGAAGTGGAGAAAAATGGTGCGAAAGAGAAATCAATACACTTCAATCAAAACTTCCAAATTTTAAAGCTTACATTGGTTATGATGATGCTCTTAGTCATCTAATAGAAGCCGGAAGCGATTTCTTTCTTATGCCATCAAAATACGAACCTTGCGGATTAAATCAAATTTATTCTATGCTTTACGGAACATTACCAATCGTAAGAAAAACGGGCGGTCTTGCTGATACAGTTGAAAATTATAATCAAGAAACAGGAAGTGGAACAGGTTTTGTTTTTGAAAATCTTACTCCGCGAGCAATTTATGATACTGTAGGTTGGGCAATTTGGGCTTATTACAATAAAAAAGATCACATCAAAAAAATGCAACAAAATGGGATGAAAAAAACTTTTGGTTGGGACGAAGCAGCAAAAAAATATCTTGACGTTTATCAAGAAGCACTTTTTAGAGGCTGCGGAATAAAATCAGAATAAAAATTTAATAAAAAAAAAGGCATAAAATCATCTAAGAAAAAAAAATCACTTGAAAATTTTATGCCTTTACTTTATTTGAAAAAATGTTTATTTTATTAAAAAAATATGAACTTATATTCTTAACTTAAAAATTAAAACCTAAAATTCAAACCATTCGCCAGAAACAGAAAGATACCAATCACCTAATGAATTTTGTGAATTTGGTCTATACCAACTGATACTTCCGTTATGATTTAAAATTGCTATTGTATTTGATGTGCAAGCAGTTTTTATCGGCATAGAAGCGGAACGTTTATAACTCAAGTTTCGTTTTGTTACTATATTACAAGCATAAACTTGATTTTTGCCAAGATTTGTATAAACAATAGACGAATTTAAAAAAGTAAACGCTGAACTATCTTGATCATTTAATCGCAATATTGCTGTGTAAATTCTTGTTGAAGGATTATAAGAAAAAAGTTCAGTTGTAAATGAATCATTTACACTTTTTATGTTAATTCCGTAAAGAAGTTTATTTGCTCCATCATAATCATAACTCAAAGAAAAAGCGACATTTCCAGTAAATTTCATAGGAACAGTTTCTTTTGTTGAAATATTTACAGAAATAATCGGCGAATCATTTAGTCCAGTTCCAGTTTTTGCAACAAATAAAGTATTTTCATCAATTAAAACTGCATCTTGAATCGAAGTTCCAGAATAAATTTCGCTATAAGTTCCAGTTTCAAAATCGTATACATTTACTGAAGACGTTCCCAAAATGTAAACTATTTTATTTCCAAAAATTCTTAAATTTCTTAATTCAGTCATTGGACTAAAAAGATTTTTTGCAGGAATAGAATCGTTTGTTAAATCAATAAGTTGAACAGCACGTTTTGAATTTTTTGTCCACAAAACAACTTTATCTTGATAGCGAGTAATATTTGTTTGGTTAGAATTTTTTCCTAAAGTTGTAATCATTCCAGTTTCATACGAAGTTTTAAAAATAGAATCCTTAGTTAAAAGATAAAAATCATTTCCATCAGAATCAATATCATAAATTTTTTCGTACATTTTTTCAGTGATTGGAAATAAAGAATATGTTTCTGATTCTGGAATATCAGTCATTGTGTAAAGATTTCCGCTTTGTGTGCCTAAAATAATTGTTCCTGAATTCTTTGCAACGCAAGTAAAAGAATCTCGACTTCTTAAACCTATAAAATTTTTTACAATAAGTGGAGCAGGTGGATTAAAAATTTGACTTGTGCTTGCCTTTAGTTGATTTATTAACATTGTTTCATTTATATATTTTAAGGCGTAAGATTTTCCTTCATTTGTGATAAAATACAAACCTTGCTTTTCTTCATTATCTTTTTGAGAAGAAAATATAAGCGGTGATTTTGCTGCGTAAGTTCCAATAATTTTTCCATTAGTTGCATCGATTAAATAAATTGTATTATCTTTTACGCCAGCCAAAAATCTCATATTTATTTTTCCAACGCCAAAAAGTATTGTTTGTTCAAGGCGAGGTTCTGTAGAAAATTTCGCTTTTTGAGTCATTGTTTGCAAATTATAATAAATAATTGAGCCAGAAGGTGAATACATTACAGCTGTTTTTTCAGAATCGCTGGTTTTTGACAAACTTACAATTCCAGAAACATCATTTGTTCTTTTGCTCACGGCACCTGTTCTTGCATTAAAAATATAAGTTCCGTTTACCGCCGCAGTTCCAACAATCAAA
This sequence comes from uncultured Treponema sp., assembly GCA_964563305.1. Taxonomy (GTDB): domain Bacteria; phylum Spirochaetota; class Spirochaetia; order Treponematales; family Treponemataceae; genus Treponema_D. The sequence goes on along the minus strand of CAZLXK010000145.1, from coordinate 3,210 downwards.
TAATTTCCTTTGGCAGTAAACGAAATTGATTGAACTGAATCTGCAAATCGTTTGGTAAATCTTCTTTCAAAAGTTTGAGAGTTTATAACAATTATTCTGTGAGTAGAAACTCCGTCTGTGTCATAAACAGCAATGTCTTGCGTAACAGGATTTTGACAAACAAGTCTAAGTTGCATATCACTAATTTGATAATGTTCGCCCATTCCATCATCTGACCATTTTACTAAAAAGCCATCATTTCCCGCTGAAAAAAATTGTGAATCATAAGCTTGACTTGCCGCAGCGATAAAATTAACGCGTCCTTCGTGAGATTGCGTTGATGTATATTGAGCAAAAGTTTTTAGATTTACAGTAAAAAAAATCAGCAAACTTAAAAAAAATAATCTCTTTAGTTTTAACATATTTTCCTCATCAAATTTCAGAATTAAACAATGATAATTTTAAAAAGTTTCAACTTTTCTAAATGCTTAAGGAAACCTCTAAAGACTTCAGTTTTTAGAGGTATTTTGAAAATGCAATGTTTTAAGACTTGCAATTTCAAGGCTTAAAATTCGCAAGCATCTCGAAAAAAATAAAATTCAAGTTTTTCAAGATGCCCTTAATATAACATTATTTCTTAAAAAAATACATAAAATCGCCAGTAACTGCTAAAATCACCATAAAAGCTAAAAACGCAATTCCAACAAATTGTATGTAATAAAGAAATTTTGGATTAAGTTTTTTGCGGATTATACATTCAATTAGTGCAAACAAAATTAAGCCACCATCCAAAATCGGAACTGGCAAAAGATTAGTAATAAAAAGTGAAATGCTGATTATTGCTAATAATTCTAATGTTGAAACAATTCCTTCGTGAACGCCAGCCAAAAAGCCTTGCTTTATTGTGCTTCCTAACATAGATGTGATTCTTGCAGGACCTGAAACTGTATTTGTAATATTTACGCCTTTAAAAAGTGTTACGATTCCTTTAAAAGTCAACGTGATTAAATTAACACTTTGATTAAATCCTTCAGCAAGAGCAGGAAAAAATGAATGTTTTGGATAATTTCTTTCAATAATTGATTCTGGATTACTTACAATTCCAACTTTTCCAGCACCAGTTTCTTTATCCAATTCACTGTGAACTAAAAAATGCAAAATTTCACCATTTCTTTCTATTTCAAAATCTAAATCTTCGTCAGGATGCGTTGAAATATAAATTGCGATTTGTGAAAAATCTTCCATTTTTTTTGAATTTATTGATAAAATCGTGTCGCCTGTCATCATTCCACTTTCATGTGCCACAGAAGTCATTTCAGTATAATCTCCATCATCCATTGAAACTTTTGTTCCAGCACTATAATAAGAATAACCCATAAGTGCAATTATCGTATAAGCAATAAATCCAAATAGAAAATTAAAAAAAGGTCCAGCGAATGCAATTAAAAGTCTTTTAAAAGGATTAACACCATAAAAAGAATCTGGTTCTCCGTCAATCTCTTTTAAATTCTTTTCGATTGCATTGCTAAAATCTTTTTCTCCTTTCATTGAACAATATCCGCCCAAAGGAATCAGCGATAATCTATAATCAGTGTCTTTAAATTTATGATGAAGTAAAATTGGCCCCATTCCTATAGAAAATGCTTCAACTTTTACTCCAAAAATTCTCGCGGCAGAAAAATGTCCTAATTCATGAAAAAATACTAAAAAACCTAATCCTAGAATTCCAATTATTATTGTCATTTAGATTCCAAAAATTTATTTGCTATAAGACGAGCGTTTTTATCAATTTCAAAAACCTCATCAATGCTCTGCGGATTTTTAGACCAATCTTTGTCTATTGTTGATTTTACGATTTTTGAAATTTCTGTAAATGAACATTTTTTTTCAAGAAAAGCTTTAACTGCAACTTCATTTGAAGCGTTAAAAGCGATTGTATAAGACGCATTTTTTGAAGCACAATCGTAAGCGTATTTTAGTAAAGGAAAAGATTCAAATCTTGGTTTAAAAAAAGTCATTTCGCAATCAAATAAATCAAATTTTTTTATATAATTATTTGAATTTTTTGGCCACGTTAATGCATTTAAAATTGGATGTCGCATATCAGGATTTGAAATTTGTGCGTAAAGCATTCCGTCTTTTGTTCTTACAAGAGAATGAATTAAACTTTGCGGATGAATTACAACTTTGATTTTAGAAACGTCCATATCAAAAAGTCTACACGCTTCAATAACTTCTAAACCTTTATTTGCAAGGCTTGAACTGTCGATAGTAATTTTTGGTCCCATATTCCAAGTTGGATGTTTTAAAGCTTGCTCAACACTAACTGATTCTAATTGTTCATCAGAAAAATTTCTAAAAGGTCCTCCACTTGCTGTAATAATAATTTCGTCAATATTTTCTTTGCCACATTGATTTATAAGATTAAAAATTGCAGAATGTTCCGAATCAACTGGAATAATTTTCGCGTTTGATTCATCTGCAATTTTTTTTACTAAAGGCCAAGCCATAACAACAGTTTCTTTGTTTGCAAGTGCTAAATCAATTTTATTCTGTAAAACTAAAACAGAAGGTTTTAATCCATCCGCTCCAGCAATTCCATTTACAGCAATATCAGCATGACAATTTTTTATTAAATTTTCTAATCCAGAACTTCCTTCTTCAGAAAATAAAGTTCCTTCACAAGAAAATTCTTTACACAAAGAAGCCAATTCTTCTTTTTTAGTGCCACAAGCAAGTCCGCAAACTTCAAAATCATCTTTCATATTACGAACAATATCAAGAGTTTGCTTTCCGATTGAACCTGTACAACCTAAAACTAAAATTCTTTTTTTCATATTGAATTAAAATTTATAAAAAATTGATATTAGTAAATAAAAGATTGGTGCAGACATCAAAAGAGAATCTATTGAATCTAAAGCTCCTCCGCGACCAGGAACAATATTTCCAGAATCTTTTACATCAGAAGAACGTTTAAAAATTGATTCAATTAAATCTCCAACTATTGAAGAAAATGCAACAATTAAACCAATTATTATTATTTTTAATATTGAACCTTCGTAAACATTTGGCCAAATAAAATACGAAATAATTCCGCCACAAACAGAACCTAAAAAACCACCAAAAAATCCCGCAATACTTTTATTTGGACTTGCTTTTATAAAACCGCGATTATTCTTTCCAAAAAGAACTCCAAAAAACCATGCTAGTGAATCACATAGAAAAACCATC
>CAZLXK010000144.1:0-6751 GCA_964563305.1 uncultured Treponema sp. | reverse complement strand
TTGAATGATTGATGAATTTATTAGAATTTATATTTAGCGTCAAAATTAAACTTGTTGAATTTTTTGAACTTTTGTTTATTCGGATTTTTAAATGTGCTGAACAATTTTCTTTAAAAACAAAAAAGTCCTCTGCTAAAAACAGAGGACAAGAAAAAACTTTCGTTTATTTTAAGCCAGTCATTGCAACAGAAGCAATAATCTGTTTTTGGAAAACCATAAATACAATCAAAATTGGAAGTAAAGCAACAACAGATGCCGCTAAAATAAGTGGATAGTCGGTTTGAATTGCATACATTGAGTTAAGTTTTGCAATCATAACTTGAACTGTCAACTTTTCTGGCGTATTCAAGTAAATACTTGGAGCAAAGTAATCGTTCCAAGCGCCCATAAACCACAAAATTGCCTGAGCCGCAATAGCAGGTTTAGCATTAGGAAGCATAATTTGCCAGAAGATTCTAAAATATCCCGCTCCATCAATACGAGCACTTTCAATCATAGAAGTTGGAATTCCGCTCATATATTGTCGCAAGAAGAAAATCATTCCTACGTTTCCGAGCATTCCAGGAATAATTAAAGGAAACCAAGTGTCAAGCCAACCAATTCTTGAATAAATAATGAACTGTGGAATCATTATAACTGAAAATGGAATCATCAGCGTTGCAAGTTCAGCAAGAAATAATTGATTTTTTCCAGGAAATCTCAACTTTGCATAAGAAAACGCTGCCATAGAAGAAACAATCGTTCCTACAACAATCGTACTTACTGCAATAATAATCGAGTTCAAAATACCAAGTTGAAGTTTTGGATCCAACTGCCAAATTTTTTGTGTGTAATTTATCCATTGAGGATGTTTTGGAATTGCCAACGATAACTGAGTCATTAAAAATTGAGATTTTGTTTTTAATGAACTTATGAACATCCACCACAAAGGCAAAATCATAATTACAGAACCAAGTGTGAGAATTACATACAAAATTACATTTGAAACAGTTTTATTTCTGTGCTGAGAACCATATTTATTTTTTTGAACTGCAGTTTTTCCGATTCGTTCATTTACAATATTTTCATTTGCCATTTTATTCTCCTATTCAAGATAATTTTCGCTAGAAGGACTCAGTTTAAACTGAATAGCAGTAACAGCAAAAACAATAATTGCAAGAACCCAAGAAGCCGCACAAGCGTAACCTTTTCTGTCAGCACCAAAGGCTTGTTGCCAAATATAAAATACGATAGATGCAGCACTATAATCTGGACCGCCAGTTGGTGCCATCATTTGGTTTTCAACAATCATCTGTGAACTATTAATAATTCCTGTAATCAAAATGTAGAATGAAATAGGTTTCATTAAAGGCCAAGTAATTTTTGTAAATATTTTCCATCCATTTGCACCGTCAATAACCGCCGCTTCATAATATGATTTTGGAAGATTTTGAAGTCCACCTAAATACAAAAGTGCAGTTCCACCAACTCCACGCCAAACGCACATAAAAATAATAGCAGGTTTTACAGTCCAACGATTTTGCAACCAGTTAGGTCCTTGCACTCCAAATAAAAATCTTATTATTTGATTCAAAAGACCATAATCTCCGTTGTACAACCAACTCCACAACAAAGCAATCGCAACTATTGAAGAAACAACAGGAATATAATGAATTACACGATACGCTTTAATGCCAGGAAGATCCTTGTTAAACATAAGAGCAAGACAAAATGCCCAAATCATTCCTAAAGGAACACCAACTGCATAAACAACATTATTTAAAAGTGCGTGCCAAAACATTGGATCTTGAAAAAGTTCTTTATAATTTTCAATTCCAACGTAAAAAAATTCACGATCCAATGCATCCATTTTATGCAACTGAGTAATATCAGTCATTGAGTTCCAATCAGTAAAACTTGCATAAATGGAAAACAAAAATGGTCCAGCGGTAAAAAGTAAAAAGCCAATAACTGGCAAAATTACAAAAAGTAAGCCAGCCTTTGCTTCATCATTCCATTTCTTTCTTTTATTCAATTTTGATGCCATAAAGAAAGCTCCTTCTTAAAATAAAAACTTGGTATTCTCACACTCATTTTGAGCCTCCTAATGAGAACACCAAGATTAATAGTTTTTTATTTATTTAGCCTTTGCTCTATTTTTTGCAGCACTTTGTCTTGCTCGAGCCAAAGCTTGATCAAGATTTTTCTGAAGTTTTGGAGCAGTTAAAGTACAATATTCTTCTGCAGTCATTTTTCCGTCGAGAACTTTTTGAACACCAACGTAGAAGTTATCGTACCACAAGCGATTGTATGTAGAATCATAAGGCCAAGGTTTTCCTGTTTTTTCGATAATGTTGATATATTCTTGGCGATTCTTTGGTTTGCCTTTGTTTGCATATTCTGAAGCAAGTGATTTTAAGTTTGGAACTTGAAGATCTTGATCACAGAACATTTTGTTTGCTTCATAATCAGCAGAAAGATAAAGTGCAAGTTCTGCCGCTTTTGAAGGATTTTTTGTTGTTGAAGAAACTGCCCAACCTACTCCACCACGATATGTGTGAGTTTCATATTTTCCAGAATCATCACGAATTGGCCAAGGAATCAAATCATATTCAAATTCAAGAGTATTGTTGAATGCAGCTAAATCCCAAGGTCCTGCTGGGAAGAATCCAAGTTCACCTTTTAACCAACGCTGATATGTATCAAGAGATTGTGCTTGTGTTGCAGAAGGAGTAACTGGCTTGAATTTGTATCCGTCAATTTCTCCACCTAAAGTCATATTTGCCCAAAACTGCAATGATTCAATAAATGCAGGATCTGTAATGTTTACTTTAGTTTTTGTTGAATCGATAAAGTCTGTGTTATTTCCCCAAACAAACTGAATGAAAGCCCAGTGAATGTTCAAACCTGTACCAAAAGTTTCATTTTGACCATCTTTGTTTGTATCATTTGTAAGTTTTTCGCAAACTTGAATAAACTCTTTCCAAGTGTAAGGTTTATTTGGATCTGGAAGTTTTACACCAAATTTTTTGAACAAATCAACATTGTATGCAAGTGCAAAAGGTCCAAAATCTTTTGGCAAAGCCCAAATCGCATCTCCTTTACCAAGTTCTTGACCATCATAACGATAAGCATCAATCGCTGAAGGATAAATATCAGCAATTTGTTCATCTTTGATGTAAGGTCTTAAATTCAAAACTTTACCATTGTCTACATATTGGCGAACTGATTCTGGTCCAAGATAAAAAACATCAGGAAGTTGATTTGAAGCCAAAAGAGCTTGAATTTTAGAAGCATATTCATCGCCAGTAACAGAAATAAATTTTACTTTTGTACCAGGATGCGTGTCCTCATAGTGTTTTACAACCTTGTCAAGAATTGCTTTTTCTTGAGGTTGTGCATAATTCATTAACTGAATTTCATCAACTGCAAAAGCGCTTGCAACAAGTGTAGCAGCAGCAAGCAACGAAAGTATTACTTTCTTCATTGGGTATTTCCTCCTCATTTGGAACATTTAAATTTCAGATTTACTTCCAAAAACCTAAAACTTGCCACAAAGTTTTAAGAGAGTTTTTAGAAGTTCACTTTATAATATTTTAATCTCACAAAACTATATAAGTCAAGAAAAATTGATATAAACCGTTTTTTTTTGAAATAAAAGCGTAAAAAGTCTTAAAAATCAAGTTTTATTGATATAAAAACCGAAATTTTGGCTTTTATATCAATTTTTTTAGTATTTAATAACAAAATTTAATTTTACAAAATTGTTTTTACTGATATGTTTCAAAATTTTTTAAACTTATCTTTTATTTCCCCATAAATATTCGCCAGTTTTTTCGCCGTCAAGTGTTGTAAATGAAATAACTTTGCGTGTTCCAGAAGCAGATTTTTTTGCCCAATCAACAGCATTCAAAACATAACCTTTGAAAGTTCCAATGTTGTCTAGCGAAATTGAAATTGAATATCCATCATCTGCCAAAGACCAAGAACCTGTGTAAGAACCGCCAACGCTAAAATCTTCTGCAAGCACAAGTTCTTTTGATTGAGTTGGAAGTCCGTCAGTTAAGAAAACATTTTGAATTTTATCGCGTGAACCGGCAAAAACAGCTTCTCCACGATCTTCGCTTCGTTCAGTAAGAATTGTGTCGTAAGTTCCTACAACATCAGCAAGATTTAAAGCCGTTAATTTTTCTGAAAAATCTTTATCTTCGTAATATTCATTTCCATTTAAAACTGGCCAAGCTTCATTATTAAAGAACATTTGATGAATTTGTAGGAAGAAAAAATATCCTGGCAAGAAATTTGTGCGTGCGTGAACTGCCATTACAATTTTTCCATCTTGAGTTCGTAAAATTGATTCTCCGCCTTGACTTCTAAAACTATATTCGCCTGCAAGTTCTTCTGAACCAATAATTTTTGAACCGATTGTGTGATATTCGCCTTCAGAACTAATTGGAGAAATCAACATACTTCTTCCACTTCCGTCAAAATAAGGACCTTCAACATTGCGACTTCTGCCAACGCCAACTCTGTAATCCCAATCAAGCGAACCCATTGAAACAAAACAATAATAATATTCGGTTTGTGAATTATAAATTACTTGAGCACCTTCGTACGCTGCCCCGTAACCGCCAGCAATACAACGACCAAAAGCTCCCGGTTTTGCTTCTTTAACAGAAAATCCGTCATCTTCGTAAATTATTTCTGGAGGAACTGAATCAGCAGGAACATCAAGAATATTTCCATCCATATCAACAGGTTTTAAAGAAAGACAATCAAGATACATTAATGCAATTCCGCCTTTCCAAGAACCATAAGTTAAACCAAAACACTTAGTTCCAGCAATGTCGTAAACCATATAATCGCCAGTTGCCACATCCATAATGAACTCTGGATCAATGCAACCAAAACCGCTCGCCATATTTTGCTGACCATAATCTTCCATTTGCTGAGTATCGTAACTTCCAGTGTTGTACATATCATATTTTGTTAAATCAGGATTATCCATTTCGGAAAAACTTAAATCGTAATATGTGTAGCGAACAACTGTTGATTGCTTGTAAGAAATTCCAAGTTCTTGAAACTTTGCTTTGATTTCTGGACTATTTTTTGCAGCACTTGAAACTGGATAAAATGGACCTTCAGCACTTAAAGAAACCGCCATTGTTATAGAAGCACGCGGATCGCCAGAATTATTTTTATCAGTGATAATTCCGTGAATTAAATAATACAAACCGTTTTGCTTTTTGATTGTTGGAGCCCAAGAAATTGCACTTGCTCTGTCACTTTCTGTCCATTTAAGCCAATCTTTGTCCCAAAATTTTGAAGGAATTGCTGAAGTTGGTAAGCATTGCCAGTGAACTAAATCTGTTGATTTTCGGATTTGCAAACCTTTTCGACCAGCACCACCAATCGCAGCGTCTGTTGAATAAACGTAGTAAGTTCCGTCATCATCTTGCCAAATTTTTGGATCGTGGCAGTTCAGTGTTCCCCATTCTTCTTGTTTTGGACTATTTGAAGGACTTGAATACTTATTGTAAACAAACGAATCTACATCTTTTTTTGCTGAAGTTTTAGATTTTTTTGCAGCGAATGCGTTTGATGACAAAATCAGCGAAAATGTAAGAACAACAGCAATACTTTTGGTTAATTTCATATTATTCTCCCAAAAAAGTTGATATATTTTGATTTTATTTGATATAGTATATCACATCTTAGAAAAGCGTCAAAATTTATTTTAAACTTTTTGTTTTTTTGATAGGAGTTTAGGAGCGAGGAATTTAGAGTTAGGAACGAGGAATTAGCAGTTAGTGCGGTGGTTTAGCAAGGTCGAAACCACATTTTGTTTTAGAAGTTAGCAGCGAGGAGTTAGGAATTAGGAGCAAGAATTTAACGAAAAATCAAGTGTGAAAACTGCCAATTCGCCACGTAAACTGCCAGTTCTCAAAGTAAACCGTCGGTTCGCCACGAAAACCGCCAGTTCTCGAAGAAAACTGTAAGTTTTTGCGAGAAAACCGCCAATTCACGAAGAAAACCGCCGGTTCGCCACGTAAACTGTCAGTTCACGAAGTAAACCGTCGGTTCGCCACGAAAACCGCTAGTTACGCGACAAAACAGTCCTCACAAAGTCAACAAACGTACTAACAACTAATGTCTAGCGTCTAATATCTATTTAATCACATTTCCTTTTGAATCAAAAAAATCTTCTACGCTAATATACGCTTCGTTAGATTTTCTGCGAGAATAAATTTCTTTATGCAAAGCCAAAACGCTTTCCTTTTTCTGCACAAAATTCTTATCGTGACTCAAGCACAAATATTTACAATCTAATTTTTCCAAAGTCTGAATTTCATCAAAAAGCAAATTTGCATTGTAAACGTGTTCGCCTTTTTTTGTTGTACAATAAGTTCCGTCGCCACAAAAAACGTAATCGCCATATTGCAGCATAAGCGAACCTTTTGCGTGACTCGAAGGAAGTTCCATAATTTTGATTTTAGAATTTTCCGCATCTTGTGGCAGTTGATTTGCAGTCAAGTAAAACTTTTCAGCTTGCACTAGAGGATTTTCCGCTAAAGAGTCAGTTTGCTGAGCAATTTTCACTTGTGACTGGCAATTTTCAGTTAACTGAGAATTAGTCGCCGTACTTGCACTTGACTTTGCGAAACTTGCAGTTAACCGAGAATTCTCCGTGCCTAGCAACGCCGTTTCTTCTCCAACAGAAAATTCCTTGTACTTAACAATAGTTCCTTTTTTTGCATACTTAAAAGTGTGA
>CAZLXK010000143.1:0-6767 GCA_964563305.1 uncultured Treponema sp. | reverse complement strand
TACGCCAGAACAATTAAAGCAAGTTCACGAAAATTTAACAGTTGCAATAGAAATTCCAGAGGAGGATGTAGAATAATGGCTGACACACAAGAAAAATCAAATGTAAAAACTCAAACAATTCCAATGACATGCATCATCTGCCCAATGGGTTGCACAATGGAAGTTACTATTGAAAATGATGGCAAACATAAAACTGTTACAAATGTTGTTGATAATGGTTGTAAACGCGGACCTGAATATGCAAAAAAAGAACTTTTAAATCCAACTCGCACTTTAACTTCAACAATTTCTGTTGCTGACGGAAATTTGGCAGTTATTCCAGTAAAAACCGCTGGCGAAGTTCCTAAAAAAATGCTTATGCAATGTATGGAAATTGTGCGTCGAGCAAAAGTTTCTGCTCCAGTTAAAAATGGAACAGTTTTAATTCATGACATTTTAGGCACCGGCGTAAATGTAGTTGCTTGTGCTGACGTAAAACGAGTTTAAATAAGATACGGTGGTTGAATTCACAACGAAGTTTCTAGTGGCAAGGTCGAAACCTCTGGTATTTTGAACAAGACGAACTCGCTGGAAGTGTATTTTTTTAATTTGCAAATCAAGGCAAATATTCAGGATAAATATTTTTTAAGGCACGAAGCATCTTCTGTTTTTTATTTTCATCACCTTGCGTTAGTTGCTCAAGAAGATGCTTCGCTGTTTTTCGCTCAGAATTATTTTGATAATCGCAAGTGCAAGTAAATCCAAAGTAATTTTCATCTTTTGCAGTTTGAATCAAGGATTTTTCAGAACAATAATAAAGCGGACGAATAATCGAAACGCCAGGATAATTTTTGTAAGGCAAAATCGCGGGCATTGTAGAAAGTTCACCTTTATTCAAAACGTTCATTAAAACAGTTTGCAAAACGTCGTCTAAATGATGACCCAAAGCAATTTTGTTGTAATGATTTTTTAGTGCAAAATCTAAAAGTTCTTTGCGACGCTGAGTTGAGCACCACCAACAATTCATTTTTCTGCCAGGCTTTAATCTTCTTAAAACATCAACTTTTATGCTTTTAAAATCGACTTTCCATTCATCAAACAAATTTAAAATTTCACTCGGAAATTCTGGAGCAAAATCACTTTGAATATTTAAAGCTGTAAAATCGAAATTTTCGTTTGGGCGTTTTTTACGATTTGCAAAATATTCGATTAACGCAGTGGAATCTTTTCCGCCACTTGCACCAACTAAAATTTTGTCGTCATTTTGAATCAATTTATAATCAAAACACGCTTTATCAATTAAGCCAAAAATTTTTGGATAAGCCATTTTATTTTCCTTAATTTAAGAACTGTCATTCTGAACTGGTTGGTGAGCAACGCCGAATCATTGATTCAGAATCTGTCCACTAAAAAACTCAAACTCTTTGCAAGAAGTGCCAGTTTTCTCGCAAAATTACAGAAAATTCATTTTCGCAAGAATCAATGTTGCCGCAACAGTTGCCGCTGTTTCTGTTCTAAGAATGCGACTTCCCAACGAACAACGCACAAATCCGAAAGATTCCAAAAGATTTCGTTCTCTGTCGCTCCAACCACGCTCGCTCCCAATCGCAGCAAATGCATTTTTTAAGCAAGGTTCGCCACTTCTTTCGCCAAGCGTTGCTCCCACAGTTGACTCGCAATTTTCTTTGCAAAGTGTCGCTTCTTTTCTCGCCTGAAAATTCTCGCTGTTCAGAGCAAATCCGCTGTTTTCTTCGCCAAGCGTCAGTCTCTCAAAAAACTCGCCGTTAGTAAAAGAATCTTCCGCATTAAGAGAAGTTTTTTCGTCCGCAAAAAGATTTAATTCTTGAACTAAAGAAGATTTTGGATTTACATTATCCAAAGCAAAATATTTTGTTTTGCAATTTTCTTTGCTAAGTGACGCATTTTTGCCCTCTTCCGTCAGCAAAGTTCTTAAACATTTGTCTAAATTTTCATACAAAAAAACTTTCGGAACAAAAGTGCCGCCCGCCTGAATAGTTCCTTCAAGCAAAAGTTTATGCAATTCATTTTCATCCGCTAAATCAGAATCTAAATACGATTTTTCAACCAAATCCGTGCCACACAAATGAATTTCGCAAACGCCCAAACCAGCCATATCTCGAAGTAAACGTTTTAGTTGAATTGGACGTGGAAAACCAATAATCATTTTGAGCGGATAAAGTCTTTTTCCCAAATTTTTCGCTTCAAAAGTAAAATACAAAGTTCCGTCATCAAAAGACTTTTTGCCATCCGCAGATTTTTGACTAAACTTTTCAATTTTTGTAATTTTCGCCTCGCCTTCTTCGCCATCAATAATTCCCGCACGAAAAGAATCCCCCACATTTTTATGCAAAATCTTCAAAATATGTTTCGCCCGTTCATCTCGCAACGAAAGTGGCTTTCCAATTTCATCTTTTTCAAACAAACAAATATTCATAAATTTTATTTTATCAAATTTTCCGATTTTTTGGAGCAAATTTAGTCACTTGTGCCCGCTCAGTTACTTAGAGGATGTTCTCTAAAATAAGAAAACATTTTCTAAACTAAAACCGACATCATCTAAACTAAAAAAATATTCCCGAAACTAAAAAATTCCAAGTAGCACATCATTTCAAGACACGAAACACTTTACTAAAACTCAGCATAAAAATTGATATTCAAATCCCCGCTCATAAAAAAAAGCAAAAAAATTTGTTTAATCACAAAATCAGATTTATAATAAAGAGAGGAAGTTTCAAAAGTCAGACGAGTTTTGAAACTTCTACAAAATTTACCTCAAAAATCGCAATAAAATGAGATTTTTGCAAGTTTGTTTCAAAACGTAACAGACTTTTGAAACAAGTTCTAAATTTAAAATCCAAAAGTAGAAATTCAAAAACTGCCAATTAAAAACTGATAAAAAATCTTTCAACAAACGGAGGCTCAAATATGTCAGTAATTTGTTATTCTTTAGGTGCCGCACAAGAAGTTACAGGAAGTAAACACATTCTTGAAATTGACGGCAGAAGTTTTATGATTGATTGTGGAGCATTTCAAGGAAAACGTGCCGAAGCGGATCAAAAAAACCGAAACTTTGACTTTGCTCCAGACAAAATTGAAAGCGTTATTTTAACTCACGCACATTACGATCACTGCGGACTTTTGCCAGTTCTTGCAAAAAACGGTTACGGCGGAAACATTTACGCAACTCCAGCTACGCGCGACTTAGCAAACATTGTAATGATGGACAGTGCTAGAATCCAAGCTAGAGACGCAGAATTTCTTGCTAAACAAGCGGCAAAAAAAGGCGAAAAGTTTACTTGGAAACCGCTTTTCAAAGAAGAAGATTGTGTAAAAGCCGCAAATCAAATTATCACTTTAAGTTACAATCGAAAAATGTATATTGCGCCAGACGTTCAGTTGGAATTTTACGACGCAGGTCACATTTTAGGAAGTTCATTTGCATATTTTACAATCAGCGGGCAGCGAGCTAATCCGTTAAGCGGCAAAATCACAAAAGGTGCTGGCACTTCAAAAAGAAGACTTTGGCACAGACTTTTTGGTACAAAAACTGATTCTTTGCAAGTAAAAAATCCAGAAGTTGAAGAAGCATTAAAAGGTGCTCCGAGCGATGAAATTCGAGTTCTTTACACAGGCGATTTAGGTCGAAAAAATAAACCAATAATCCGCGACCCAAGCATAAATCTTCCTGCACCAGATTACATTTTTATGGAAAGCACTTACGGAAACCGATTGCACGAAAGTCCTTCAACTGCACTTAACGATCTTGAAAAAATTATTCGCCGAGCAGTTGACAGAAAAGGCAAGGTAATAATTCCGTCTTTTGCGATTGAACGAGCACAAGAAATTGTTTATTACTTGCACATTTTGGTTGATCAGAAACGAATTCCGCAACTTCCAATTTATATTGACAGTCCAATGGCGGTAAATGCGACAGGAATTTATCAGTTGCATCCAGAATGTTATGACGAAGAAACAAATCAAGCGTTTATTGTTCATCATAAAAATCCATTTGGTTTTAATTCTCTGCAATTTATTACGAGTGTTGATGAATCTAAAGAATTGAATAAAAAACAAGGTCCAATGATTATTATTAGTGCCGACGGAATGTGCGAAGCGGGACGTGTTCTTTATCATTTAGCGAATAATATCTCAAATCCAAATAATACGATTTTGATTGTTGGATATATGTCAGAAAATACTTTAGGACGAAGAATTCGCGACGGAGCAAAAGAAGTTAAAATTTTAGGCGATTGGTACAATGTTAATGCTTCAGTTGAAACGATTGGTGCGTTTAGTGCTCACGCTGATTATAAAGAAAGTGTTGAATGGTTAGATTCGATTGATACAAGCCGACTTAAAAAGATTTTTCTTGTTCACGGCGAAAAAGATGCACAAGCGTTTTTTGTAAAATATCTCGCTGAAAACGGCTACAAAAATGTAGAAATAGTAAAATACGGCGAAACTTACGAATTAACGTAAAATTTACCAACTAATACTAAACGTTTTAGGATTTTGCAAGGTCAAAAAATCTAACAAAGGAACTGTAAAAACTGCCTTACTTGCAGAAGTTTTAGATTGCTCAGTATTAGAAAGCGACGCTCGTTTTATAGTTTTGCCACTTGGAGCAAAAAGCGAAACCTTAACATTTGCCCCCGAAAGCGAATTTGCTAAATCATCGCCGTAAACTAAAGCAAGCAAATCTTTGTAATCTTGACTAGACATTTTTTCTGAACCAAGAATTGGTGCCATAAGTAAATCAAGATAAGATTTTGTTTCTTCTGGCAAACTTGCAACAATTTCTTGAACATTTTGTGGCGAAATCAAAACTGTAAGCGAATTGTTTGTGCAAGTAATAAAATTTGCAATTTTTAAAACCGAACCTTCGTTAACCGCTTTTTGATTTTCGGGAGAAGGAATTTTTGCACTAATTTTTAATTCTTTTTTTGAAGGAATTGAAACTTTGACATTTTGAAAATCACTTCCATTAAAAACTTGATAAATTTCTTTTTCATCAAAAAGTGAAACTTCGTTTTCAAGATTCAAATTTTCATTCATCTGCGAAATTCCAAGAGTAAAATTCTGAATTGCGTTATAAATTTGATTTCCTAAATCAAAATTGAAATTTATATCAGCACTTTTATCATTAAAAGCTTTAATTTCAAGTTCAGTGGAACAAGAAAAATATGTAAACGAAATCAAAAAAACGCTTAAAAAAGCAAAAATTCTATTTTTTTTCATAAAAATCCCTAAAGTTCGGTGTTGTACTTCGGCAGGCTCAGATCCGCAAAGTCGAACCATCAGTTCTTATATTTTGCATTAAATTCTTGAGTTGAAGGCAAAAATCTGCCGTAAGCGTACAAATGTTTTTTCCAATAATCCGCGTCCATAAGTTCAAGAACTACGCCAGTTCTCGGACCATCACTTATGCAAGAAACAAAAACTCTTTTATTTTCAAATTTTGTGTTTGGATTTTTACTATTATGATAAACTCCGCAATAAATTCCAACATGATTTACGCCTTTATCATTTCCAAAAAACACTAAATCGCCAGGTTCTTTTTCTAAAGCGTCAATTTTTTCACATTTTGCGTACATTGCTTTAGAAGTTCTCGGCAACTGATGACTTTCTCCGCTTGGATCTGGAAAAAGTCGAGCTACGTAAAACACAAATCCGCTGCAATCAAATCCGCGACTAGGATCTGTATATTCACCAATTCTATAAGGAACGCCTTGAAATTTTAAAGCGTAAGAAATAAGTGCTTGCCTTTGACTTGAAACCATTTTGCGCTTGCTAGAAATATTTTCATCAGCAAATGCAAAAATTCCAGCAAAAACTAAACACAAAAAAATACTAAAAATTTTCTTCATACTATAATTTTTAAAACAAAATTCAAAAAAATCAATAAATTTTGTCTTAAACATTAAATTGGTCAATTTCGCTACTAATTTGGTCGATTGTTTCTTTTACTTGAGAAGAAATTTCATTCAAAGCAACGCCAGTTTCGTTAATTTTTGCTGCTCCAACTGACATTTCAGACATACTGTCGCGCATAATTGAAGTTGCTTCTTGCAAACGTTTTACTTCTTCCAAAATCGCTTGATTTCCTTGTTTCATTTCTGTAGAAGCACCTTTTACTTCTGTAGAAGTATTATTTATTGAAACAATAACATCGTTTACTTGTTTTGAACCTTCATTTTGTTCCGCAAGTGCAGTTTTAATTTGCGAAACCAAAGATTCTGTTGATTGAATTTCTTGTGCTGCTTGTTTAAAGGTTTCACTTGATTCATTTGAAGATTTTACAACATTAGAAATTAAATCTTTAATTCCATTTAATTGTTCGCCAATAATTTTTGATTGATTTGTAGAAGTTTCTGAAAGTTTTCGAATTTCATCAGCAACAACACTAAATCCTTTTCCAGCGTCGCCCGCGTGAGCCGCTTCTATTGCCGCATTCATTGCTAAAAGATTTGTTTGTTCCGCGATTGAAGAAATTACTGCGTTTGCTTCTTGAAGCATTGCTGACTGATCTTCAATCTTTTCAATTTGTTCGTTAACTTCTTGTTGTTTTTTGTATCCATCTTCTGAACGATTCCGCAAATTTTCAAATGATGATGACATTGTTTCTACAGTTGAATTTATTGAAGCAATATTGCTAATCATTTCTTCCATTGCGGCTGAGGCCTGACTAATTCCAAAAGTCTGGTTTTCAATCATTTTATTTAAAGATTCAATATTTGAAGCAATTTGATTAACCGCACCGGCAGTTT
>CAZLXK010000142.1:0-6824 GCA_964563305.1 uncultured Treponema sp. | reverse complement strand
CACTGTTGGCAAGGCGATGATGTTGGCGGATTTGAACATGTTGGAGCAAGTCTTGGTGGCGGAGATGGAATTCAAGTAACCGGCAATTATCCAGGAAAAGCAAGAACTTTGGCAGAACTTCGATCGGATATCGAAAAAGTTTTTACGCTGATTCCTGGCGCAAACCGACTAAATCTTCACGCAAATTATGCTGATTTTTCTCAAACTGGATTTGCTGACCGAGACGCACTTGAAGTAAAACATTTTCAGTCTTGGATCGATTGGTCTAAAGAAAATAAAATTCCGCTAGATTTTAATTCAACTTTTTTTTCTCATCCAAAAGCAAACGGTTTAACTCTTTCTTCAAAAGATAAAGGAATTCGTGATTTTTGGATTGAACACGCAAAAAGATGTCGCGAAATTGCAGCGGAATTTGGCAAAACGCAAAAAAGTCCTTGCATTCACAATATTTGGATTGCCGACGGAATGAAAGATTTGCCTTCCGATCGTGGCTCTTACAGAAAAATCCTCGAAAAATCGCTTGATGAAATTCTTAGCATAAGTTATAGCAAAGATTTTTTACGTGATTGTGTTGAATCAAAAGTTTTTGGAATTGGAAGCGAAAGTTATGTTGTGGGCTCGCACGAATTTTATATGGGTTACGCGGTAAGTCGCAAAATGATGATTACTCTTGATATGGGGCATTTCCATCCTACAGAAAATGTTGCTGACAAAATTTCTTCAATGCTTTTGTTTGTTCCAGAAATTATGTTTCATTTGTCGCGCGGAGTTAGGTGGGACAGCGATCACGTTACGATTTTAAATGATGACTTAAAAATGATTGGAGAGGAAGTTGCACGCACTAATTCACTTGAAAAAATTCATCTTGGAACTGATTTTTTTGACGGTTCAATAAACAGAATTGGCGCTTGGGCTTTAGGAACTCGCTCTTGCAAAAAAGCTCTTTTGTACGGACTTTTACAAAATGCGTCTGAACTTACAAAATATGAAGATGAAGGAAATTATTTTGCCCGACTTGCACTTTTTGAAAGATATAAAACGCTTCCTTTTGGTGCAGTTTGGGATTATTTTTGCGAAACAGAAAATGTTCCTCTCGACAGCCAATTAATTGATGTTGTTATGGATTACGAAAAAAATGTCACTTCAAAAAGGAGTTAATGAAAATGAGCGAAGAAGCATTTAAAATGAAACTAAAACAAGGTTTTGCTGATGAATATAAAAAACGTCACGACGAAATTTGGCCTGAACTTAAAAAAGCAATTTCTGAAAGTGGAGTTTACGATTATTCAATTTATCTTGATGAAGAAAGTTTAACGCTTTTTGCAGTTCAAAAAGTAAAAGATGGAGCAAATCCGGACGTGCAAAAAGAAATGTCTATTGTAAGAAAGTGGTGGAATATGATGGCAGACATTATGGAAGTAAATCCAGACAATTCGCCAGTTTGCAAAAACTTACGCCCAATGTTTCATATGGATTGATTTTTAAGAAAATTGATTTCCGCTTAAAAAAATTGGAAGAAAAAAGGATTGAAAGGGAAAAAGAAACCTTTTAAGGTTGCGTTTTCCCTTTCTTAAATTAATTAAAAAAAATTAATTAAAATTTTGCAACTTTAACATTTCAACGCCAGCAAGCAGCGTAATTCCAATTCCGTGCGTGTTATTCAACTGAGGAAGCAAATGTTCGCTGTAATAATTCGGATTAAACGCAAATTCACTTCCGCGACAAACTCCATACAAATTTCCTTTGTAATCGATTGCAGTTTTTTCAAGTGCGTTCCATGCTTTTGTTGCTGATTTTCTAAAGCGAAAATCTTTGTCGTTAAGCCAGCCGTTTCTAATTCCTCGACTAAACGCACAAATAAACATTGAAGTGCAAGAAGATTCAGGATAACTTTCTTTTAAGTCAAGAACTTGATGCCACATTCCGTTTTCATCTTGAACATTTAAAAAACCTTCCGCGAGTTCTCTAAAAAAATCTAAAAGTTCTGCTCTCATTTTGTGATTTTGAGGCAAGACAAGCAAAAGTTCGCTTAAAGAAAAAATTGTCCAGCCGTTTCCTCGTCCCCAAGGAACTCCAGTGTTCATTTCTCGATTAAAATCGTAAACGTGAGCCATAAGTTTTTTTTCAGATAAAAAAAGTCGCTTCTTAAATCCTAAAAATTGATTTGCTGCGTCATCTAAAATTGAAACATCATTTTTAAATTTTGCGTATCGGCACAAAAATGGAACGCTCATATATAAATCGTCTGCCCACATTGTTCCGTTGTGAAATTTGTGCATCATCTGTTTGCGGAAAAAACTTCCATCTTCAAGGCGAGCTTGTTTTTTGCAAATATAATCGCCAACATAATCCGCAATCCAAGCAAAATCTCCAATTTGACAATCTTTTGAAACTTCAAGCATTAAAGAGCCAAAAGATCCGCAGTCGTCAAGGCTGTCAATCGAAGTTAAAAGATGATGAACGCAAGTTGCGCCACCAAAATGTTTTCTGTCAAAAAGTGCATATTCTAAAGTTTCTACAGTTTTTTTTACGTGATTTTCGACATAAGTTTTAATCGCATCGCAAGAAAGAAGGCGTGCAGTTTCAATCAAACCGTAAAGAGTTACGCCAAGCGGATAATCCCAATGTCCCCAAAGTGCATTTTCGTTGTAAAGCCGAACATGACCGCCCGGAAAGTCAAGTCGCCACCAAGTTTTTTCATCTTTCTCGCCTACAAGTTTGTTACTTTCAAAATTAAGCAAAGAATCGTCTGAAGTTTTTTCAAACGGACCTGCAAAAATCCAAGCGAATTTTTTGTTTTTGTTATCGGTTAAAAATGGATTTTCAAGTTCAAGCGGATTTTTTTGTGAATCAAAAATTTTTAAAGTAAAGTCTAAAGTTTTTTCGTTTTCAAGTGATTTTGGAATGTAAAGCAAAACAAGAATTTCGTGAACGCCAGAAGAAATTTCAATTTCGTTATTTTCAACTTGTTTTTTGTCAATAAAAATTTTGTACGCTGATTTTTGTGATTCTGATTTTTCTGATTTTAAAGCTGATTTTGTGTTTGCAAAAAGATTTTGATTTATAGCGGAAGTTTCTTTGCCAAATTTTTCGTCGCCAAAAGTTGATTGTTCGACAGATTTCTCGCCATCAAAAGATGTTTCTATAAATAAAGAAATTTTCTCTTTTGCGTAAGTTTTAAATCTTGAGCGTGTGGCGATTTTTTTTCCAGCGAGATTCTTTATTTTTTCTAGCGGCGGTTTCTTCGCAAACTGGCGGTTTTCGTCGTGAGCGACGACTTCTTTCGTGAACTCGCGGTTTTCGGCACCAGTGGCGGTTTCTTTCGCAAAGTTGCAGTCGGTTTTCTCAGCGAAAATTTTCTCCGCGAACTTTCCGTCAAGTTCACGAGCAAAATCATCACAAAAAATTCTTCCAATTACTCCGAGATTTTTTTGTTCATCATTCCAATCAAGAAGAGAACGCATTTTTGAAGCAAATTCATTTTTTTCACAAGATAAATTTTCATTTGGAAAGTCAGAAAATTTTTCATCAGTCGGCAAAGAAAAATCAAAACCTTCCATCGAATCATAATCATTTTTTCCGTGCATAAAATAATAATCGAGTTTTCCAAGCCAAGTTCCAAATTCCGCACCAAAGCCTGCCTTAGTTTTTGTAAAACGTAAAACTAAATGATTCCAATCTTTTTCAACTGGTAAATCAAATGTAATACTTTTGTTTACAAAACGTTCATCTTCAAAAGTTGTTGCAAAAATTTCTTTTCCATTCATCCAAATTTTTACAGGACCAAAAGGAATTAAAAGAAACTTTAAACTTCCTTTTTCTTGTCTTCTGATTTTTCCCCAAGCGTAAACATAATTTCCGTTTTTTGCATTTGGATAAAAATCGTTTCCGTTAAAAACATATCTATAATCTTTGTTGCGAATAATTCCACAAGTTGTAAAAGGGCGAGCAGTGTAGGGAGCTTTTGGATTTTCTCCCATATAGCGACTAGCCATAACGTTAAGAGTATGAGTTATGTTTCCATGTGATCTGCTGTAAACAGCGTCCAAATCGTTAAAATAATATCCCATAAATTTCATTATAAAAGCAAAAAAATAAAAGTCGTGCAAACTAGCGTCAAAAAAATATTAAAATGGTGTTATCGTGCTAAAAAATGAACCTCTTGATATATGTTGATTTTGAAAATCGCTTTTAATATGAAAATGTCATCTTGAAATTTTACTTCGAGATTTAAAAACTAAATTTTTTCAAATGAGGAAGTTTCAAAAGTCAGACGAGTTTTGAAACTTCTACAAAATTTACCTCAAAAATCGCAATGAAATGAGATTTTTGGAAGCCTGTCTCAAAACGTAACAGACTTTTGAAACAGGCTCAAATGACAAAAAATTAAAAAAGTGCAGGAGGTTTTTAATGAGCGTTGGGAAAAAAATCGGCTTGGTTGCTCTCATTGCAGGTCTTGTAACTGTAGTTGTAACTTTTATTATTGCAACGCGACAAGATTTTGGTGAAGGACGAATTATTCGTTTAGCTCATAATCAGCAAGATGGCAGTGAAATTGCTGATACAATCGCAAAATTTGCTGAATTTGTGGAAGAAGATCCAGATCAAAATTTAAGCATAAAAATTTATCCAAGCGGAATTTTAGGTTCTGAAACAGAAGAAATCGAAATGGTTCAAGCGGGAATTCTTGATATGGCAAAAGTCGGCTCTCAAACTTTAGGCCAGTTCGATGCACGTTATTCAATTTTTTCAGTTCCATATCTTTTTGTAAATCAAGAACATTATTGGAAGGCAATGGAAGAAAGCGAAGAAGTTAAAAAACTTTTTGAATCCACAGCAGACGAAAATTTTATTGCGATTGGATATTACGCAAACGGTTCGCGCAATTTTTATTTAAAAGATGATATTTGTGTAGACAGCCCGTCAAAACTTAGAGGCAAAAAAATTCGCTCTATGCCAAATTCTACTTCAATGGATATGATAAGTGCTTTAGGCGGATCGCCGGTTCCAATGAGTTCAAGTGAAACTTACACGGCTTTGCAGCAAGGCGTTGTTGATGGTGCGGAAAACACAGAACTTGCTTTAACAGTAAACGGTCACGAAGATTTAGTTTCGTCTTATACTTATACCGAGCATCAGTATTCGCCAGATATTTATATAATCAGCACAAAAACTTGGAACTTACTTTCTGAATCACAAAAAAATCACTTAAAAGAATCTTTAGCAAAAACAAATGATAATTTTAAGCAAAAGTACAATGATATGATGGCCGCTGCGATTGAAGAAGCAAAAGAACACGGCGTAAACATTTATTATAACATCGACAAAACTCAACTGATTGAAGCCGTAAAACCGATTGCTCAAGAATTTATGAATCGTGGCGAACAATACAAATCACTTTTTGAGGATATTCAAAAATATGCAACTTCAGCAAATTTATCATCTTCAGCAAGTTCCGCAAATTCATTAAGTTCAGCAAGTTTATCAAATTCAAAAAATAGCTCAAGCGAAACTTCTTCATCTGAAAATCTGTAAATTTTAACGGAGACAGAAAATGAAAAAATTAACTTTTATTTTAGATAAAATTATTGAGTGGCTTCTGCTTATTTTGCTTGCGGCAATGGTTGTTGGAAACTTTTGGCAGATTTTTACGCGCTTTGTTTTAAATAATGCTGCAAGTTGGACAGAAGAATTTTTACGTTATTCGCTGATTTGGCTTACAATGCTCGGCGTTCCTTACGCATATTCTCGCGGTCAGCACATTGCGATTGAATTTATAGTAAACACTTTTTCGATTAAAGGAAAACGCTTAACGCAAATTTTTATTGAAGTTTTGATTTTGTGCATAAGCGTTTTTGTTATGATTATTGGCGGAATTATGGTTACGATTAACGCTTCAGGTCAAGTAAGTCCGGCTCTTGGGATGCCAATGCAATTTTATTACAGCAGCGTTCCAGTTTGCGGAATTTTGATGATAATTTATACAGTTCCGCGTTTAATAAATCAAATCTTTAAGAATTCTGATGATGATTCTTCTTCTGATGATGTTGAAACTTCTGCTGAAAAAACTGTCGCTGATTTAGGCGACGTTTCCGCTGAAACGCAAGAAAGTTCCGCTGAAACGCAAGAAAGTTCCGCTGAGTCGCAAGAAGTTTCCGCTGGTTCGCGAGAAGTTGTCGCTGGTTCGCGAGAAGTTTCCGCTGAGTCGCAAGAAGTTTCCGCTGAGTCGCGAGAAGTTGTCGCTGAACAAAAATCCGCAAAATCAAAATCACAAAAAAATAAAAAAATTAAAAATGTAAAATCGGAGGACAAATAATATGGAATTGCAAGCAGCTTTAGTTTTAGTAATTTTATTTGCGATTACTTTGTCGCTTAAAGTGCCAGTTTCGTTTTCGATTATAACATCTTCGCTCGTAACAATTATTATGTTTTTAACGCCAAAATTTGGAGTTTTTACAGCGGCACAAAAACTTGTTACAGGAATTGATTCATTTTCGCTTTTGGCAGTTCCGTTTTTTATTCTTGCAGGACAACTAATGTCTAGCGGCGGAATTGCTCAAAGGTTAATTCGACTTGCGATGCTTGTTCTTGGAAAAGTTCCAGGTTCTTTGGCACTAACAAATATTGCAGGAAACGCACTTTTTGGATCCCTTTCTGGCTCTGGAATTGCAGCGGCTACGGCGATTGGCGGAGTTATGAGTCCGCTTGAAAAAGAACACAAGTACGATGAAGGATTTTCTGCAGCCACAAACATTGCTTCTGCTCCAGTTGGTCAACTTATTCCTCCAACAAATGCCCCGATTGTTTATTCAGCGGCGGCTGGC
>CAZLXK010000141.1:0-6853 GCA_964563305.1 uncultured Treponema sp. | reverse complement strand
CTTAAACGCGAATGGACAGATTTAAAAAATATTCCTTCTGACGTAAAAAAAATTTTTATAAAAGCAGAAGACAAAAGATTTTACTTTCATTTTGGAGTTGATTATTTGGCACTTTCAAAAGCGTTTTTTCAAAATCTTTCAGCAAAAAAAAATGTTCGCGGAGCATCAACAATCACAATGCAACTTGTAAAAATAATTTCTGGTTCCACAAAAAGTCGCACATTCACACAAAAAATTTCTGATATTTTTAATGCACACAGAATAGAAGCTCGACTTTCAAAAAATCAAATTTTAGAACTTTATTTAAATTCTGTTCCTTTTGGAATGAATTGTGAAGGCGTTACTTCGGCAGCAAGAAGTTTTTTTGGTCTTGAACTTTCAGAGCTTTCGCTCGAACAAATAAAATGTCTTTCTGTAATTCCGCGTCGTCCAAGTTTTTACAATCCAATCAAAAATCCAGAAAATTGTGCAAAAGCCGCAAACGTAAATCTTGAAGTTGCCAAAACAGCGTTTCCTTACGAATATCCGTTTTTTATGCCACATTATGTAAATTTCATAAAATCAACTGCAAACAAAAAAAATTTAAAACTTCCGCCAGAAATTTTTGTAAATGCTGATTTGAGTCTTCAACTTTACGCAGAAGAACTTTTACAAAATGCAATTTTTAGATCAGCAAGTTCAAGAATTTCAAATGGAGCAATTTTAATTATAAAAAATGATGATTCTAGCGTTTTGTCTTGGATTGGAAATAATTGGTTTGATAAAAATCATTCTGGGCAAATCGACGGAGTTTTGGCGAAAAATCAAATGGGAAGTAGCATGAAACCTTTTTTGTACGCACTTGCTCTTGACACAAAAGATGAAAATGGAAATCCGCTTTATTATCCTTCAAAAATTCTCGCTGACATTCCGCAGGAATTTGGAAATTCAAATCTTTATATTCCAATGAATTTTAATAATCGTTTTAATGGTCCAGTTCGACTTCGAGTTGCTTTAGCGTCAAGTTTAAATGTGCCAGCGGTTAGCGTTTTGAGCGAAATTGGAGTTGAAAAATATTTAGAAACGCTCTTTGATTTAGGCTTTGATTCTTTGCGACAAAATGGCAAAAATGCAGATTTAGGTTTGGCACTTGGAGTAGGCGAAGTAAGTTTAGCAGAACTTGTAAATGCGTTTAGCGTTTTTGTTCGTGAAGAAAATTTTATTCCGTTAAATCTGACAGGAAATGATGAAAAAATTTTTTCACTTGAGCCAACGATTTCTAAGAAAATTTATTCAACTGACACGGCAAGAATTATCACTTCAATTCTTTCTGACAAAGCGTCGCGTGCTTTAGGTTTTGGATATTCGCAAAGTTTTCAAACTTCTTATCCTTCGATTTTTAAAACTGGAACTGCAAATCAATATCAAAGCATTGTTGCTTTAGGTTCAACAAAAAAATTTACGGTTGGCGTTTGGATGGGAAATCTTTCAGGCGAAACTGTTGTTGGAAAAACCGGAAGTTCTTTGCCAGCGTCCCTTGCAAAAAATATTTTAGACTTTCTTGAAAAAAATCAGAATTATTCAAATAACACAAATTCGCAAAATGATGATAAAACTTTTTTAGAGCCAGAAAATTGGACTAAAACAAAAATTTGTTCACTTTCCGGAATGATTGCAAGTCAAAATTGTCCTTCGAGCGTTTATGAATATGTAGAAAATGGAAGTCCGCAAGAAAAATGTACTTGGCACGTAAAAGATGATTCTGATGAAAATGTGATTATAAAATTTCCTGCAGAATATCAATCTTGGATTTTAGAAAACAAAATTTCTGCAAAAATCGATTACAATGCTTCGCCTTTAAAAATTCAAACTCCGCAAAACAACGCAATTTTTTATTACAGCGTGCAAAACTCTGAATATCAATTTATTCCTGTAGAAATTACTGGCGGCAAAGAAAATATTTTGTCTGTTGAATATGATGATAAATTTTTTGGTGATTTTTCGCGTCCGTTTCAATTTTCTTTGCCAGTAGAAAAAGGATTTCACAAGTTAAAAATAAAATGTGCGTCCGAAAATCAAGAAATTCACTTTATCGTAAAATAATTTGCCTTTTCACGCTGATTGAAATCGCAATGCAGTTTGCTTGATGCTACGCTACAATTTTCCAAGTGGCCGCACCGAAACCACAATTCACGGTTAGCACACGAGAGATTTACAGCGAAAATTCTCGCAATCGACACGATGTCGCGTCTTGTTGACAGTTCATTTTTACAATGTTAAAATCGTTAAGAAATTTGAGGAACCTTCAAAAATCACACGAGTTTTGAAAAAGCTCATTTTAACTTTATTTTACAAGGGATTGTTTTATGGCTGACAAAAATGAACATAAATCAAAAAAAAGCGGAACTAAAGTCGGAGCAGTAATCGTTTTAATTCTTGCAGCAATCGTATTTCTTCCAGCAGGCGGAGTTGCAGTTTATCAAGGACTTTTTAGTCGTTCAAAAGTGCCAACTTTTGGTTCTTATGATGGCAAAAAAATCACTTACGAAGCAAATTCAAAATTTGTAACAACAGCTTCAAACATCATGGAACAATACAGAAATTACGGAATTCAAATTACAGAACAATACTATTACTACATTTTTAATCAAGCATTTAATCAAGTAGTTCAAAGTCTTGCTTATGAAACTGCCGTAGAAAAAAGTGGATACAAAGTTTCTGATGAAGCAATAAACAGAACTTTAGTTTCAATTCCAGCCTTCCAAGATGAAAATGGCGTTTTTTCGCAAAAACTTTACAATCAAGTTGAACAAAGTCAAATCAATACTTTAAGAAAAAATATTGAAGAATCTCTTGAAATTTCTCGCTTTACAGATGATTTGTTTGGTTCTTCAGAAAAAATAAATGATTCAGAACTTTACGGTTTAAAATCAACAAAAGCCGAAGAAGATTTTGTAAACGCAATGGCACAAGAAAAACATTCATTCTTACTCGCAGCGTTTGATACAGCAAATTTTCCAAGTGAACAAGCAATTTCTTACGGAAACGCAAATTTGGAAAAATTTACTCGCTACGATATTTCTGCAATAACAGTTGACAGCGAATCAGAAGCAAAATCGATTTTAAAACAATTAAATGCAAACGAAATAACTTTTGAAGATGCCGTTGCAGATAAATCAGCAAAATATTACACAGATTCAGAAGGCAAACTTAGTTCACCTTATCGTTATCAAATTTCTGATATGGTTGAAGACGAAGAAAATGTTTCTCAAATTATAAATCTTCCAAAAGATTCAATTTCGCAAGTAATTAAAACAAAATATGGTTATTCAATTTTTAGAAATAATGGAGATGCAATTCTTGCGGATTTTTCTAATGAAGATTTAGTTTCTGTTGTAACAAATTACATAAAAGAAAATGAATCAGGTTATATTGAAGATTATTACACAAAACTTGCAAATGATTTCGCTTCTGAAGCTGCTCTTTCTAGTTTTGAAAATGCTTGTTCAGTTTACAATCTTGAATCAGTTACAGTTGACGCATTTCCTTTAAATTACGGAAATTCTTCATTCTATCAAGCAAGTTCAAGTCAAAGTGAAATTTCTACAATTACAAATAATGCACAACTTCTTGAGCAAGTTTTCAGTCTTAAAAAAGATGAACTTAGTTCACCGTTAGTTGTTGGTTCAAAAGTTGTTGTCTTAAAATGCACAGAAATTCAAAACGATGCTTCACAAGAAGATTCTGCTACATATTTAGCAAATGTTAAAAATGTAGATTCTTCAAGTGCAGTTTCAACTCTTATGGCAAGCGACAAAGTTGAAAATAATTTCTTAGAAACTTATATTAGCACTTTTATGAATAATAATTCTGCTTCAGGAAATTAAAATAGATTTGGAATTTAATGAAAATGACAACCCTCATCTGATAAAAACAGGAGAGGGTTTTAATGTTTTAAATACAGTTTTTTACAAAGGAAAATTTCTCTATTCAAAATACAATCCGTCAAAAACGATTCTAAAAACAATTCAAGATTCAACAATTCTTCCAAACACAATAATTTTAATTTGCTCGCCAGTTCTTTGGTATGGAATTAATGAACTTTTCGAAAAACTTCCGCCAAATTGCGAAATTCTCGCTGTGGAATTTGACGAAAAACTTTATAAACTTGCAAAAGATGAATTTTTTAAACTTGAAATAAGCGAAAACAAAAAAACTAAAATAAAATTTTATAATTCTCTTGAAATTTTGCAACTTGATAATTACGTCAGAAAACTTGTTAATTCTGGAGATTTCAAGAGGATTTTAAAAATAAATTTTAGTGCTAGCGTTCAATTTGAAAATCAAAAATACGACAAAATTGCAAATGGAATTCAAGAAATTATCAGCGTTTTTTGGAAAAATCGAATTACCTTGCAAAAAATGGGAAGACTCTTTACAAAAAATACAATTAGAAATCTTTGCTCGCTAAAAAATAATTTGCAACTGAGCGACATTCAAAATACAATCGAAAAAGATATTCTTGTTTGTGGTGCAGGCGAAAGTCTTGATTATTTCTCTGATTGGAAAAAAGTAAAAGATAATTTTTTTGTGATTTCAGTTGATGCGGCGGCAAAAAATTTGTGTTCAAAAAATATAATTCCAGATGCGATTGTTGCTCTTGAAAGTCAATTTGCAATTCAAAAATCATACATTGGTTTAAAAAATTATTTCAAGCAAAAAGAGCCGATTTTTTTTGCAGATCTTTCTTCGCGAAATGAAATTTGTAATCTTTTTAGAAAAAAAGTTTTTTTCTTAAGCAAATTTTCTGATTGCAATTTTCTTTATCAACTCAAAAATCAAAATATTGTAAAAGATTTTGTTGAACCAATGGCTTCTGTTGGATTACTTGCAGTTTATTTGGCACTAAAATTACGAAAATCCGAAAACACAAAAATTTTTGTTTTAGGTTTGGACTTTTCTTTTAGCAAAGGAAAAACTCACGCAAAAAATACGCAAGCGTCAATTCAGCGTTTTTTAGAAAATTCAAAATTTAATTCACTTGAAAATTATTCCGCTTGCTTTTCAAACGATTCATTTCCTTTCAACGACAAAAAAAATAATCTTGCTTTTTCAAATAAAACTTTAAAATCCTATGCAGAACAATTTAAAATTTTATTTTCAAATGAAAAAAATCTTTTTGATTGTGGTGATTTTGGAATTGATTTAGGTTTAAAACATAACTTTGAAATTTCACAAAAAGAATTTAAAAATCAGAAAAACGCTAACTTTGCTGATAAAAATATTTGTGATAAAGAATTTTTTGACAAATTTAAAAATCATTATGTCAGCGAAAATTTAAAAACTAAAATCAACGGATTTTATTCATCAGAAATAAAATCTTTAAAAGAAGCTTTGGCGCTTTTGCAAAACGGCGAGAATTCAGAATTTAGAAACAAAAAAATTTCTTTAAGCGAACAAATCCAAAAACTTTTAGAACCGCGTGATTATTTATATTTGCATTTTCCTGATGGACAAAAATTTCACAATGACGAAAGTTTCTTAAAAAGAGTCAGAGCTGAAATCATTTTTTTTATAAAACAATTCACACTTGCCTTAAATCTTGAATAAAAAAATCAAAAATCAGCAAAAAATTTTAGTTATCTTCTTTTTCTTTTAGAACCGCAAGAAACGCACTTTGTGGCAATTCAACGTCGCCAGCCATAAGCATTCGTTTTTTACCAGCCTTTTGCTTTTCCAAAAGTTTTCGCTTTCGAGTAACGTCGCCACCGTAACATTTTGCCAAAACATCTTTTCGCACAGGATTTACAGTTTCGCGAGCAATAATTTGACTTCCGATTGCACCTTGAATTGCAATTTTAAACTGATGGCGAGCAATTTCGCCTTTAAGTCGCTCACAAACTTGCTTTGCTCTTTCAACAGCACCGGCTCTAAAACACAACTGAGCTAAAGCATCCACAGGCTTTCCGTTTATCAAAATATCAATTTTAACCAAATCTGACGGACGATAATCTATGACTTCGTAATCAAAACTTGCATAACCGCGCGAATAAGATTTCAACTTGTCATAAAAATCAAACAAAACTTCAGCAAGCGGCATCTCATAAGTAAGTTCAACTCTTTTTGTGTCAAGATAATTCATATTTTTTTGAAGTCCGCGCTTTAATCTGCAAAGTTCCATAATCGAACCCAAATATTCTGCTGGCGTAATTATTGAAGCACGGATATAAGGTTCTTGCGAAGATTCAATTTTTCCTTCTGGAAAGTCCGCTGGATTATCAACAAAAATTTCTTCGCGTCCGGGCGTTTTTACTTTATAACGAACGCTCGGTGCCGTAAAAATTACAACTTGATTAAAATCACGTTCCAAACGCTCTTGTATAATTTCAAGATGAAGCAAACCTAAAAATCCGCAACGAAAACCGTTTCCTAATGCAAGCGAATTATCTTTTTCGTAAACCAACGATGCGTCATTCAATTTTAGTTTTTCCATTGAATCTTTTAATTCTTCATAATCATTTGAATCGATTGGATAAATTGAACTAAAAACAACAGGCTTTACTTCCTTAAAACCTTCAAGTGCTTTTGCTGCAGGATTTGCAAGACTTGTAATTGTATCTCCAACTCGAACATCGCTTACAGTTTTTATGCCAGCGATTATATAACCAACATCGCCTGCTTCAAGCGTGCCAGTTCGCTCATAGTTAATTTTAAAAATTCCCACTTGCTCAACTTTATATTCAGTGTTGTTGCTCATAAGACGAATTATGTCACCTTCTTTTACACGACCTTCTTTTACGCGGATATGAACAACAACGCCTCTGTATTCATCGTAATGACAGTCAAAAATAAGTGCTTGAAGTGGAGCATTTAC
>CAZLXK010000140.1:0-6924 GCA_964563305.1 uncultured Treponema sp. | reverse complement strand
ACCACCGTAATTTTGCAGAGAATGAAGCGATTAGCGGAACACTGGAAGGGCGGTTAGCACCAAAGACTCGCTCCTAAAATCAAAAACTCGCTCCTAAAATAAAAGACTCGCTCCTAAATCCTAAGTCCTCATTTCTAAATACTAAATACTAAATACTAAATACTAACTATCCTTTAACCGCACCGGCTGTCATTCCGCCTATAAAGTAATGTTGAAAAGCAAAGAAGATAATTAACAGCGGCACTACTGAAAAGCACGAACCTGCTATAAGTAAGTCGTAATTGTTGCCGTATGGAGTGAGCAATGTGTTTAATCCTATTGGCAGTGTAAATTTTGATGCGTCGCGGTAAACTAACATTGGCCAAAGCATATCATTCCAAGTTGTCATTGCGGTAAGTATTGCCATTGCGGCAAAGGCGGGTTTTGTAAGTGGCAGCATAATTGTAAAACAGATGCGATATTCGTTGGCTCCGTCTATGCGACCAGCGTCTAGTAATTCTTTTGGTAAGCCAATCATAAACTGTCTAAAGAAAAATATTGTTGACGCTCCACATAGTCCGGGCAAAATAACACCTAAGGTTGTATTTATAAGGTTCATATTGATTATTTCTCGATACAACGGAAGCATCAAAATAACGCTAGGGACCATCATTGTGGCTATAACTATAAAAAATATTGTGTTTTTAAGTTTAAAGTTGTACATAGAAATTCCATAAGCAACTAAATAGCAAAAGAAAAGCGTGCAACATACTGAAATTGCAGTTACGAAAAGACTATTTTTGTACCATAAAAAATATCTGTGCGGAAGTTTTACCCACTCGCCATCTTGAAAAGCTCTTTGCGTGAACAAATATATGTAGTTATTTAGAGTAAGTCCGCGAGGATCAGGATTAAAATTTAAACCGTAGCGAACAAGTTCCTGACCTGGCCTAAAAGAAGCAAGAAACGCCGCAACTAAAGGATATAAAACTAATATCGCAAGAATTGTAAAAAGTAAAAGTGAAAGAAATGTGAGTATGATGTGTTGTGATTTTATGCTGTGATATTTTTCTTTTTTTGTAGGGTCGATTTTTTCTTCAAATATTACTTTTTTACTTTTTATATTACTTTCCATAGATTACTTCTCCTTTTTGAATGTGCCGTTGAATATAAGTTGAATTACATTGATTATCAATGCTAGAACCAACAAAACGATTCCAACTGCACTAGCGTAACCCATTTGATTGCGTTCAATTCCTCTCCTATACAAGTAACCTACTATTGTAAGTCCTATGTTGTTTGGAGAAGAGTTTCCGCCCCACATCATGTAACTTTCCAAGAACATTGCAAGTCCGGCATAAATA
Organism: uncultured Treponema sp.; assembly: GCA_964563305.1. Classification (GTDB taxonomy): domain Bacteria; phylum Spirochaetota; class Spirochaetia; order Treponematales; family Treponemataceae; genus Treponema_D. The sequence continues at coordinate 5,581 of CAZLXK010000140.1, read as the reverse complement.
CTGATTGTTAAAACGTAAATAGAAGTTGGCTTTAAAAGCGGAAGTGTTATTTTTGTGAACTTTTGCCAGCGAGAAGCTCCATCTATATCAGCAGATTCGTATAAAGATGAGTCTATTGCCTGCAATCCAGAAAGAAAGTAAAGCATATTAACGCCTGTCCATCTCCAACAGCAAAGTAAAATCATGGCAAACCAACCAGTTCCTCTCATCTTGAGCCATTTGATAGAAGGTTGACCAAAAAGATGCAAGAGTTGGTTCATTGCCGAACCGTCAAGTTCACTAAACATAAAACTAAATATAGTTCCTGCAACAACTACAGATGTAAGAGCTGGAATATATAAAATTGCCTTATACGCGGTTTTTGCTTTCATAAAAGCGGAATTCATTATTGTGGCAAAAAGCATTGGAAAAGGAATCAATAATGCACAAGTGATAATCATGTACAAAAAACTATTTTGTATAGCCAAATGAAATGTTCTGTCTTTTAAGAGTTTTGTATAATTGCTTAATCCTACCCAAGAAACTTCGCCCGGCAAAATATTTTGAAAACTCATAACAATGGCGCTTCCTAATGGATACACCCAAAAAATAAGAAAAATTAATACGAAAGGAAGAATAAACACGTAAGGGGCTACCTTCCAAGAATAAAGGAATTCTTTTAAACTAAATCCTCTCTTTTTCATTATATCACCTTTAAAACTGTAAATTAAAAAGGTAGAGGTTTTGATTTTGCACTTGCTGACTTTTTTACTTGACTCAACAAGCAATTGTCGAAGTGCAAGAAGTACAAGCAGCGTGTTAATAACAAAAATTTAATGTTGCAGATTTTAAATCAAAGTTTTGATTAACCTCTACCATAACTAAAATTTCCTATTGTTCTATATCAATTTCGTTTTGGGCTGCTTCGAGTTCTGAATCAACATCTGCTAACTTTTCAAGGCAGTTGTTCAAAACGTTAAGATTCATTTGTTCGTTGATTGTTGAAGTTATTGAAACGCATTTAATTCCGCCGATTTCGTTTTTAATTTCATTAAGTACATCAAATGGATTTGTGCGGAAGAATGCAACATATTTGTTGTCTGGATTATGAGTTATGCTTTTATCTTGCCACAATTCTGTGTTTACAGGATCAAATCCTAAAACTTCCCAAATGCGCTTTTCACCTTCAAGAGAAAGTTTTGCATATACTAAGAATTCTGCAGCCAAGTCTTGATTTTTTGATTGCAAAGAAACTACAGTTCCAGTTCCACCAATACCAACTGAACGTGGCTGACCTTCTTTGTATGTTGGGCAAGGAGCAATCGCCCACTTTCCTTTTTGTTCAGGCATATAGTTCAAGAATCGGCTCATATACCACAAAGCTTTTGGAAACGCTGCAATTTTTTGATCGCCAACTGTTGCAAATCCAGGTTCTGTATCAGTTTGTCCACCGGGAGTTGGAATTGCAATTCCTTCATTAATCCATTTTTGTTGCATTTTAATCATATCTGAAACACTTGAAATGCGAACATCTGCGTGACCATTTTCATCTGTCCAATCTTGATTATTTTCTGCCATAGAAAGCCAAAGCCAGTCAACGCCCGCAGTATCAACTCCAGTCATCATAACTTGACCGTTTGTTGCTTCTTTTAGTTTAAGTCCCGCTCTTTCAAAATCGTCCCAAGTTTTAATAGTTCTGTAGTCAATTCCGTATTGCGAAAGAAGTTCATCGTTGTAATACATAACTGTTGCTCCTACATGAAAAGGAATTCCATAATGTTTTCCTTTTGAACTATAAATGTCTAAGCGAGACTGAACAACATTATTCTTGTAAGGTTCAATGTATTTGTCCATTTCAACAAACTGAATATTGCCAAGCATAAAATTTGGGAACATATTGATTTCAATATCACAAATGTCTGGAGCGCCGATTCCAGTTTGATTTGCCATGATAAGTTTGTTGTGCATATCATTATGCGGATAAGTTGTAAATGTAATTTGAATTTGCTTATCAGGATGTTCCTTGTTCCATTGTTCAAGCATAGCGGCGTAGTGCTGACTGTGAAGTTCAACAAATGTCCAAAGCTCAAGTTTTGTGGCGTTTTCAGGACCAACCGTAGAAATTGCATTAGGCTTAATTTCCGCATCTTGTGAAGATGAACTTGCTCCGTTTTTTCTTGAGCAAGAACCTAAAGTTAGCAAGAGAGAGGCTAAGATGATTAGATTAAGAACTTTTTTAACTTTTTTCATGATTTTCCTCCAAAATTGAAAATACAATATAATAATAAACCTAGTATTTTTTATTTGGAACTAAAAAAGTTGATAAATAATATAAAAAATTGATATAAATTTATTTGTAAATCAAAAATTCTTGAATTAAATATGATGTTGCCAACTTTTTTATAAACTGGCGGTTTTATAATTAACCGTGAGTAGATTGCCCACGTTGAACAAAGTTTTCCTCGCAATGACGTGCTAAGTTTAGGGTGTTTGTGAGAGTTACGAAGTAAATCTTGTGCTTGGTAAGTGCTAGTTTCTTGCAAGAAAGCCTAGCCCGCCGTGAAAGTGCGTGCGTTAGCACGTTCTCTGCAAAATTTTCGACTTCCTGTCGATTACGAGAATTTGCAGGGCAAATTCTCAAGAGCATTGCAGTTTTACTGCGACATCAGTGTCGCAACTTTTATTTTACTGAAAGTTTTTGTGTTAAATGTGCTAAGTGCTAATAGATTGCAATACATTTGGTGGTTTCGAGAGCCTCAACCACCGTAATTTTGCAGAGAATGAAGCGATTAGCGGAACACTGGAAGGGCGGTTCTTTCAAAGAATTTGCTCCAAAAAAAATAAAAGACTCGCTCCAAAAATCAAAAACTCGCTCCTAAATCCTAACTCCTCATTTCTAAATCCTAAATTCCTAAATCCCTTAAAAAAGTAGATAATTTCAATAAAATCTGTTATAATTTTAGGAACTATGGTTAATTTTGAAACAAAAGTTGGAATTCCTTATCCATACGGTGCTAGCCTCGCTAAAATTGATGGTGTGGATGGCGTGAATTTTTGTATTTTTAGTAGAAATGCAACTAGAATTACAATCAATTTTTATAAAAATCAGGACGACACTGAATCTTTTTCGCAAATTATTTTGAATCCTAAAGAAAATCGGACTGGCGACAACTGGCATATTTTTGTTTCGGGGCTAAAAGCGGGAACTTTGTATCTTTATCAAATTGAAGGTCCTTTTGACTTAACTCGCGGTCATCGTTTTAATGGCAAGCAGTTGGTTTTTGATCCTTACGCTAAGGCTTTAACTTGTGAATCTGTTTTTTCAAATCTTCCGCACGATTATAAACCTATTTTAGACAAAACTGATTTTGAGCTTTTTAAGGGTTTTAATGTTTCTAAATTTCCTAAATGCGTTGTTGTTGACGATAAGGATTTTGATTGGCAAGGAGACAAACCTTTGAATCGAAGAATGTCTGAAGAAATCATTTATGAAGTTCACTTAAAAGGTTTTACTGCGGGAAAAAATGCTGGCGTTAAATTTCCCGGAACTTACATTGGTTTTCTTGAAAAAATTCCTTACTTAAAACATCTTGGAATAAATGCTGTTGAATTTCTTCCGATTTTTGAATTTGATGAAAATGAAAATGGCAATATAAATCCGCGAACTGGCGAAAAGTTAAAAAATTATTGGGGCTACAGTACAATTCAGTTTTTTTGCCCAAAAGCATCTTACGCTGCCGATAAACGACCCGGCGGTGCGGTTCACGAGTTTAAAACTTTAGTTCGGGAACTTCACAAAGCGGGAATCGAAGTTATTTTAGATGTGGTTTTTAATCACACTGCGGAAGGCAACGAACACGGCGTTACTTTAAATTTGCGTGGCATTGAAAATTCTGTTTATTATATGTTGGTTGGAAATCACAAAGAATATTATATGAATTTTTCTGGTTGCGGAAACACTTTGAATTGTAATCATCCAGTTGTTAGAAAATTTATTTTGGATTGTTTGGAATATTGGGTTTTAGAATATCATATTGACGGTTTTAGATTTGATTTGGCTTCAGTTTTGTCTCGAAATCAAGAAGGTCAAGTTTTGCAAATGGCACCTTTAACTAACGCAATTAACGAAAATCCAATCTTGCACAACACAAAAATTATCGCTGAACCTTGGGACGCTGGCGGAGCGTATCAACTTGGAGCATTTCCGGGCGAGCGCTGGTGCGAATGGAATGACCGTTATCGCGATGATATTAGAAGATTTTGGCGTGGCGATGAACACGTTTCAACTGGAGCTGCTACAAGAATGAGCGGTTCGAGCGATTTATTTGCGTCTTCTGGCAGAAAACCATGGAACAGCATAAATTACATTTGTTGCCACGACGGTTTTACAATGAATGATTTGGTAAGTTACAACAGCAAACATAACGAAGAAAATGGCGAAGGTAACCGTGACGGTAGCGATTCTAACTGGAGTTATAACAACGGTTATGAAGGCGGAACTGCAAATCCTCAAATTGAAAGAACTAGAAATCGACAAATGCGCAATTACATTTTGACTGAATTGATTTCTCAAGGAACGCCAATGATTCTTGCCGGCGATGAATTTAGACGAGGTCAGCAAGGAAACAACAACGCTTATTGTCAAGACAACGACATAAGTTGGGTGGACTGGAATAACTGCAATCTTAACAAAAATTTGGTTACTTTTACAAAACGTGCGATTGAATTAAGAAAAAGGCATCCAGTTTTTAGGCGAGAAGATTTTTTTAACGGAAAAGGTGATATTCCAGACATTCAGTGGTACAACAAAGACGGAGCAAATCCTGATTGGAATAAAATTTCGCGCTTTCTTGCGTTTAGACTTGGCGGAAAAAATATTTCTCTTGCTCAGCAAAATCAAGAAAATCAGCAAGAAAAATCTTCTTCTTCAAAATCGGATTCAAAATCAGAAAATTCTTTGCAGAAAAAATGCGATAATGATTTTTTTATTGCCGCAAATGCTGACCGAACGGATTGTATGATAAAACTGCCAACTCCGCCAAACGAAAAAAAATGGTACAGAATTGCAGACACTTCTATAGAGAGCGATGATGCAATTTTAAGTGATGAAAATGCAGAAAAATTGCCCGGCCAAGAGCGTTATGTTCTTCCAGCAAACTCTCTGATTGTTTTAATGGCCAAGTAAATAACCGTTGGTTGAGGCTCTCGAAACCACTGTTTCAGAAGCTGTAAATAATAAAGTAAAAACGTGTTTATAAAAGAATGAAATTTTTTCATGAAGTTCGTAGGAGGGACTAGAATGAAATTTGATGCAGAAAAATTTAAGGAAAATCTTACTGCTCGCCTTAGAAGACAGTATGGCAAAGATGTTTCGCAAGCAAGTCGCCACGATTTGTTTGACGCAGTAAGTGCGAGTGCTTTGGAAATCATTATGCCAAATTGGATGGAAACTCGCCGCGTTTATGAAGCTGAAAATACAAAACAACTTTATTATTTAAGTGCAGAATTTTTAATGGGTCGTGCCTTGGGAAACAATTTGATTAATGCAGGAATTCTTGACGGCGTAAAAGAAGTTCTAAAAGATATGAATATCGATATTGAT
>CAZLXK010000139.1:0-6973 GCA_964563305.1 uncultured Treponema sp. | reverse complement strand
CCTTTTCGATTATTTACGGCATCGGTAAACGCACCTTTTACGTGTCCAAATAATTCACTTTCCAAAAGCGACGGATTTAGAGCAGCACAACTTACTCGCACAAAAGGTTTATCTGCTCGATTACTATTTAGATGAACTTGCTCAGCAAATAATTCTTTTCCAACACCACTTTCGCCAATAATTAACACAGAAGAATTTGTTTTTGCCGCTTGACTAATATTTTTAAGCAAAGAAATAATTCTAGGATTTTTTGCAATGAAAGTATGATAGTCAGAACCTGCTTTTACAGAATTTTGAAGAGCATTTATTTGCATTTTTTGCAAAATATATTCTTCTGAATTTTGATAAGCGATTGCTGCCTGATTTGAAAGAAGTTCAAGAATTGCTAAATCATCTTTTGTAAAATCTTTATTTTCATTTTTGTTTATGATTTCAATTACACCGATACATTCATTATTTATTCGCATCGGAACTGCAATCATATTTCTGCTTATGTAATTTGTTTGAGATTGAACACTTGAATTAAAACGAGAATCTTTACTTACGTCATTAACAATAAGAGATTGATTGTTTTGGGCAACCCAGCCAGCAATACTTCTTTTGTCAACTTTAATTTTTTTTACTTCTGCACCTTTTGGACCAAGTGCAACTTCAAAGCGTAAACTGTTATCTTCTTTTTGAACTAGCAATAAGGAAGAAGATTCGCAACTCACAACCGACATTACTGATTCCAAGATAGAAACCAGTAATGGATTTATGTCCCCGTAATGAGAATTTATACGAGTATTTATTTCAATGAGTGCTTTTAATCGCTCTATAGTTATAGAATTTAAATCACTCATTGATTTTTCTAATTATCGGTCTTTGAGTTAAGGCTATCACCGATTGTATAACCATTATCATCATTATTACTTGATGACATATATTGAGAAATTTCGGCACGAGCCTGAGCTTTTTTGTATTCTTTTACAGAAAAACCAACTCTTTCTTTTGGCACATCGATTGATATAACATAAACGTTAATTTTATCGCCTACATTATACTTCTTTATTGCTTCTTCATAAGGAACTTCGCGACTGTCACTTAAATTCGCTTTATTAACAAGTCCTTCAATTCCTTCAGGAACTTTTACAAACACACCAAAATCATTGATTGCTGTAATTTCACCTTCAAGAGTATCGCCAACAGAATATTTTTCAGCAAAAGAAACCCAAGGATTATCTGTTACTTGCTTTGCACCAACACGAATATTTCGATTTTCAGGATCAGCGTTACATTCAAGAACTACAACTTCAATTTCTTGATTGATTTTTAATTCACTTCCAGGATGTTTTACTTTTTTTGTCCAAGAAATATCTTCACAACTTAAATAAGCATCAACACCTTCTTCGAGTTGAACAAAAGCACCTTTATTAGAAATTTTTACAACTTTTCCAGTAAGTTTTGTCCCAACTGGATATTTTTCTGCAACAGAATCCCATGGATTAGGAGTTGCTTGTCTTAAACCTAAAGATACGCGACCTGCTTGAATATCATATCCTAAAATCATACATTCAACTTCATCGCCTTCTTTTAACATATCAGAAGGTTTTTCAATTTTCTTAGTCCAACTGAATTCAGAAATATGAGCTAAACCTTCAATTCCTTCTTCAAGTTCAATAAAAGCACCAAAATCAGTAAGTTTTGTAACTTTTCCTTTTACAATGTCATTAACATGATATTTTTCTTCAAAATGAACCCAAGGATCTTCAGTAAAATGTTTAAGAGACAAATTAATTCTCTTTCCTTCTGGATCAAGTCTTATAACTTTAAGTTCAATTTCTTGACCTTTCTTTACAAAATCCTTTGGACGATTAACATGTCCCCAAGACATATCATTTATATGAAGAAGTCCATCAAATCCACCTAAATCAATAAAAGCACCAAAACTTGTAAATGATTTTACAGTTCCTTTTACAGTGTCGCCAATTTTTACTTCTTTAAAGAATTTATCGCGATTTGCATTCATTTTTTCTTCAAGATATTTGCGACGATTTACAACAACATTGCGTTTTCCACTGCCATAGAGACGTTCTACAAAGAATTTGTCTTTAACGCCAACAAGTTTTTCTTCTTTATCAACTTTCTGAATATCAGACTGACTTATAGGAAGGAAAGCGGTAATTCCGCCACCAAGATTTACTATATATCCACCTTTTGTAACAGAAGTAATTGTTCCGTCCACAGGAGTTTTTTGCTCGAATGCTTTTTTTAATTCTTCCCAAAGACGCTTTTCATCAGCTTTAATTTTTGAAACTTCTGGACCATTTTTTCCAAACTGATTGATAAGAAATACTGTGATTACATCGCCAACTTTTGGGAGTTCTCCATTAAATTCTGATACAGGGATTTTACCTTCAGATTTGCAGTTAACATCTACAAATACAGTATCTTCTGTAATAGCAACTACGGTACCTTTTACATTTGCACCGTTTTCCACAGGCTCCATTTTATTAATTGACGCTTCTAATTGTGTGTGAATGTCATCTGAAGCCTGATTAACATTCTGTTCCACTTCCTGATTTTCCATACTAATACCTTTAAAGTTAATTTTATTTTCAATTATTGCACAAACCTCTTCAATGGTCAAGTCAGTGGTGTCAATATCGAAAGCATCTTTTGCAATTTTTAGGGCTCCTTCTGATTTATTTTTATCCATTTCGTCACGTTTAATTATGGATTCTTTGATTTCTTCAAGACTTAAATTACTTACGCCTTGTTCAAAACGTCTTTTCGCTTGAACATCAATGCTTGCATCAAGATAAAATTTATAATCAGCATTTGGAAAAACGACAGTTGTAATGTCTCGACCTTCACAAATGACATTTAAATTTTTTACAATTTGTCGCATTCTTTCATTTACAAATTTTCTGATTGGAACTATTGCAGAAATTTGCGAAACATTTGCATCAATTTTGTCTTGATGAAGAAAATCATCAACATATTTTCCATTTAAAACAAGTCTTGCATTTATATAATCAAGTTTTTGCTTTTTTGCTTCTTGAATAATTTGTTCAGTTTTAGAAAAATCGATTTTTCCATCAGAAACTAAATTCGAATTGCTTTCTAAAATCGCTAAAGTAATTGCTCGATAAAAACTTCCGCTGTTTAAATAAACAACATTTCCTAAATCTTTGGCAACTTTATGTGCTACTGTACTTTTTCCTGTTCCCGCAGGTCCGTCAATTGCTATAACCAAAATCTTCTCCAAATTTTTTACTTTTTATTTTTTAATTATTGTACAAAAAATTATCGGGTCAAGCCCGATAATGACATTTTTCAGTTGAAATGTCGAACAGAGTCTTTAATTATTGCACAATTTTAATAAACCTTGAACTTCTGATAAAGTCAAATCGCGAAATTGCCCAAACAGAAGTTTTCCAATTCCAATATTACCAATTCTTACTCGCATAAGACTTTTTATTCCTACATTTTTTGATTCAAAAACTTTGCGGATTTCTCTATTTTTTCCTTCAATCAGCACAATTTTCATTCTGTGAGAATTAAGTTCAACAGCTTCTTTGCATTTATAAAACACATTGTCAACTCTGAGGCCATGCATAAATTCTTTTGCAAGTTCGCGTGGCAAAGGAACGTTTGTGTCAACAATATATTCTTTTTCGATTTCTGCTGAAGGATGCGAAAGTTTTGCTGCAAAATCTCCGTCATTTGTAAAAATAATTAAACCGCTAGAAAACATATCAAGTCGCCCAACATTGTAAAGACGCTCGCTGTAAGAATCTTTCAGCAAATCTGAAGCAACAAGTCTGCCTTTTTCATCAGCAAGTGAACAAACATATCCTTTTGGCTTATTTAAAAGAACATAACGCTTTACTTCTTCTAGTTGGATTTTTTTATCATCAACTTCAACATTATCTGAAGGCGAAACTTTTGTTCCTAATTCAGTCACAACTTGACCGTTTACTTTTACGCGACCAGATAAAATTATCTCTTCGCTTTTTCTTCGGCTGGCAACTCCGCTTCGAGCCATAAATTGCTGAAGTCGCATTTGAGATTTTTCTTGATTTTTTGCATTTTTTTGATTTTGCTGATTTTGAGAATTCTGACTAACGAGCAAGTTCAAATACCTCACTTTCTTTTTCTTCTAATCTTGGCAAATCAGCGATACTTTGAAGATGGAAAAATTCAAGAAATTCTTTTGTTGTTCCATACAATGTTGGTTTGCCAGGAATATCTTTTTTTCCAACTTCTTTTATAAATTTTCTGTCTAAAAGAAGTCGCATCATATTATCAACATTTACGTGCCTTAAACTTTGGATTTCGGCTCTTGTGATTGGCTGACTATAAGCGATAATTGTAAGAGTTTCAATAGCAGCTTTACTTAATCGACCTTCATTTTTTTTGCCATAACGTTCTCGCACAAACATAAAATATTCTTTTTTAGGAATTAAAGTCCAACCACCAATTATTTGAGCAAGTTCAATTCCGCTGTCTTCGTTTGAATATTTTTCTTTTAAAGCTTCAAGGCAAGAATTTATTTCTTCGATAGAAAGTTGAGTGATTTTTGATAAATTTTCTACACTTTGAGGTTCGCTTTCAAGAAATAAAACAGTTTCTAAAAATGCGGTTTTGTTTTCTAAAGTGAAATTTTCTCGCAATTCTGAAAGTTTTTCTTGAAAATTGGAATTTTCTTTTTCTTCATTATAATCGTCTTCATTTTCGGAAAGATCGTAATCATCTTTTTGGGACATTGAATCATCTGAATCAAAATTACTTTCAGTTTGAGTTTCAAGCGAAGATTTTTTTGACTTTTCAGTTTGAGATGAAGACTTTGAATCTTTTAGATTTTTATTTTCTTCAAGAAGCGTTGATTTTTCGTTTTGATTTTCATTTTGTTCGATTTTGTTTTGCTCAGTTTCGTTTTTAGATTTTAGTTTTTCATCTACGCTGCTTGCTGCTTCTTGCATATTTTTATATCTCCAAACATTTTATTCTGATAAATATCTGCTAATTTTAATTTTACGGCTTCCAAGATTGCCATAAATGCACAAATTACGTCAAGTTCGTTTCCCTTTCTTGTGATTAAATCTGTAAACATACATTCGCCATTTTTTTCTAGAAGTTCAGTCATTAAGGCGATTTTTTCGTTTGGCGTAATTTCTTCAGTTGTGTTAAGGATTTTTTCTTCGCCAACAATATTTGTAAGGTTGCGGAAAATCTTTTGCATATCTTGAAGTAAAGACCAAGTGTCAAGTTTTTCCCATTGCGATTCATCATCATCAAAAGGCAAAACTCGCTCAATTTTTTTGCGCTCAAAACTCCATTCACTTTGCTCTTCTTGATCTTCTATTAAAACTGAAAGTTTCTTAAAACGCTGATATTCAATAAGTTGTTCGACAAGTTCATGGCGCGGATCTTCCATACTTTCGTCATCATCATAATCAATTTCAACTGGCAAAAGCATACGACTTTTTATGTAAGCCAATTTTGCTGCCCACAAATAAAATTCACTTAAATCTTGCAAATCTAATTCAACAGCATAATCGAGATAATCTTGAAATTGCTCTGTAATTTGGGCGATTGGAATGTCATAAATATTTATTTTATTTTCGCGAATTAAACTCCAAAGTAAATCAAGCGGACCTTCAAACTGCCCCGCAACAAATTTTCTGTGCTCTTTTTTAGTTTCTGATGAAGAATTTTCAATTTCATTTTCTAAAACAGAAGTATCATTTTTCAAATTCTCGTCCATACTTTTGCTCCACAAATTTTATAAAACTTTTATCGTCAATCATTTTTACAAATTTTTGTTTTTCAAGATAAAGTTCAATTTTTTGTTCAGAAAGATTTGAAAGTTTTTGACTGACAATTTTTGAATCAAAAGTCAATTTATCATTTAAAAACTGACCGCTTCTTTTTAAATCGGCATTTTCTGATAAAAGTTCAAGAAAAGGTTTTAAAACAAACGCTCTTTCTAACATTCTTTCATGCGGAATTATTAAAGTAGAAGAATTTAATGTTTCTTTTCCAAAAAGTTCAATATCTAAATCTAAGGTTCGCTCTCCATTTCGACGCTCTTTAACACGATTTCGTCCTAAAATATTTTCAACAAGATGAAGCTTTTTTAGCAAGTTTTCTGGATTTTCGTTAAAAGTTGCACCTACTACTAAATTATAAAAATCATTTTGATTTTCTAAGTACATAGGTGCAGTTTTGTAAACAGATGACGGAGATACATTTTTTAAAAATTTTTGAAGCAATATGCAGGCGGCACAAAGTATATGAATACTGTCAAATTCTTTAAGCGGAATATTTGAGCCTAGCCCGATAAGCACTTCTGTCATTTTTTAAAATAAATCTCCTGGTGATAAATTTTCTTCGGTTACTTCTGCGGCTTCTTTTGCAAGAGATGCAGTTTTGCTTGAAGAAGCCTTTGTTTTTGCAGTTGACGAACTTGAACTTGTAGCTGCGGAACTTGTAGTTGCACTTGCAGAAGAAGTTTCTTTTTCTGAAAAAGACTTACTCGAACTTGAAGTGGCATTTTTAATTGCTTTTTCTTCTTCGGCTTTGTCAGTTTCTTCAACTTTACCGCCAGTTCCAACTCCTTTTGCACGCATTTGAGCTTCGTATTCACGGATTTGTTCTTCAGTAACAACTTCACCTTCTTTTGTCCTTAGAACTTGACCAGGAAAGATTTTTTCTCGAAGTGTATGTTCAAGTTGGATTCGGTAATCTGGATTATTTTCAATATAAGAAACAGCATTTTCCTTACCTTGACCAACTTTTTCATCTCCACGAGTATACCAAGCACCGCGTTTGTCTATAAGTCCGTGTTTTACAGCGGAATCAAGCAAAGACGCACTTGCAGAAATTCCCTTGCCGAAGTAAATATCCAATTCAACTTTGCGGAATGGAGGAGCAACTTTGTTTTTAACAATTTTTACTCTTACGCGATTTCCGATAGCATCATCAT
>CAZLXK010000138.1:0-6997 GCA_964563305.1 uncultured Treponema sp. | reverse complement strand
CTGCATCAATTAAAACATATCTAAAAAATTCTACAAACAAATCTTAAATTAAAATATAAAGTTATTTTTTTGTTTTATATCAAACCTTATTTTGATTTTGGTTTAGTGGCGGATTTTTATTTTAGTAAAATTCTCATTTTAAACTTAAAGTAGAAAATTTGATTTGAGTTTTTTTGAAGAAAATGGCGGTTTTGTCGCGAGAAGTTGGCACTTCATTTAGAAAAGTGGCGATTTGTCTGCGAAAAAGCGTCAACTTATTGCGAGAAGTTAACGCTTTAGTCAAAAAAGTGGCAGTTTATTTAGTAAACTGAAAACTTATCGCGGAAAGTTCGCGGTTTACTTAGAAAAGTTGCAATTTTGTCGCGAGAAAACGTGGCGGTTTTGTTGTAAGAACTGGCACTTTGCAAAAAGCGTCAGTTTGTCGCGGATATTTCGCTTTGCTCAATATGACAATTTACAGAACTTAGCACAAAATCTTTTTGTAAAGTTCAAAATCGTCATCTAAAAACACGTTAAAAATCACCTTTTTAATAGAAGAATTTGAATTTTTGTTCAGCCAATTTTGCGTTGTTTCAACTGCAATTTTTGCCGCTTTGTCTTGCGGAAAATGAAAAACGCCGGTTGAAATGCAGCAAAACGCAACTGACTCAAGATTATTTTCTGCCGCAAGATTCAAAATCGATTTGTAACAAGATGAAAGCAAAACTTTGTCGCGTTCAGTTAAAATTCCCGAAACAATCGGTCCAACTGTGTGAATTACAAATTTTGACGGAAGATTGTACGCTGGCGTAATTTTTGCACCACCAGTTTTTTCTTCACTTCCCTGCTCTGTCATAATTTCAAAACATTTTTCGCGAAGTTCAACGCCAGCCATTGTGTGAATGCAGTTATCAATGCACGAATGAAGAGGCGAAAAGCAGCCGAGCATTTGAGAATTTGCCGCGTTTACGATTGCATCAACTTTTAGAGTTGTAATGTCGCCTTGCCAAACGCAAAGCCTTGAATCAAGTTTGCTTGCTGGAATTTTTGCAGAATCTGTAATTCCTTTTTCTTGCGTAAGTGATTTTAAAACTTCACCTTCAACTTTATAAAAATCTTCGCTTAAAGTGTGCATTGTTTTTGCGTTTGGTTTTGGTTCACGAACATTGCAAAGTGCGCGGAAAAGATTAAAATCTTCTTTTGAATTTCCAGTCGACTTGTAATCTTTATATTCTGGAGATTCGTCTTCTAGGCATTGAATTAAAAATTTAAGTTTTTCGTCAAGTTCATTTTCTGTCATTATGTTTTCCTGATAATAATATTAAACATAAAATGCAAGTTTTTCAAATAAAAAGCCTAGCCCCGATTGTAGCGATTGTCGAAGGTAAGTACAAAACACCGAAGCGAAAAGCGTAGTTGCGGAAAGTAATAAAACTTCGTTTGCGGGTTTTGTTTGAAGCAAATTCTTTGCACGAAAAAAAAATTTTGTTAAATTGAAAAACATGCTCCAAAATAAAAATCAATTTTCACATTTGTAGACAGTTTTCATTCCTTTGAACATTAGCGAGCAACAAGTTTCGGCAATTTTGTTTTCGCTGATTTTCATTCCGTCTAAAATCCATTGTGTCATTACGGAATAGATGCTTCCCGCCATGTAAACATTTGTAATTCTGATTTCATCGTCATTTTGCGGATTGTTGTGAAAAGTTCCGATTATTTTTCTTAAAATTTTGTCGCCGAATCCTGCGTCTAAAAGAAGTTTGTATTCTTCGGAATATTTTTTTGCCATTCTTAAAACTGCAAGCCACGATCTTGGACTTTTTACAGAAAAGTCAAATTTTCCAAGTGAATTTAAAACTTCGTTTATCATTGAGTCGAGTTTGCTTTCTAAAATTGCTTCTTTTGAACTGTAATTTCTGTAATAAGATGAACGCCCAACTCCAGCTCGACGAATAATGTCTTGAATTGAAATTTCGGAAAAAGATTTTTCTTTCATCAAAAGAATTAACGCGCCTTCAATACATTCTTTTGTAATTGCGTTTGATTCTTTTCCGTTTTTTCGCAAAATGTTGTGTTTTTCAAGTTCGGTTTGCATTTTAATTTTTATTTTCCTTTTTTACTTTTATTTTTTTTCATTGATTTTACTGATTTTTTTGACTTTATTGAAACAATTTCTTGATTTTTGTTTCAGACGTAAAAAATTTGTGCAAAATTTGTTGACTTATGTCTTTTTTATTAGCACATTTGTATTAGTGAAGCATTTGTTTCATCGGGATAATTATATCAACGAAGTATTTGCTTTATTGAAACAAATATCACATTGTAAGATTTTGTGCAAGATAAAAATATGATTGATAAAAAATTGTCTAAAAAAAGCAAAACTTGGTGATTAAAATGCTAGAAAGATGTTAAGTGTTACTTTTTAGAAGGAAGTCGCTTATAATCTAAAAATTTTGCATATTCAAGAGTTTTAGATTGTTATATGCGATTTGAAGACTTCGACCAAGTACTGAAATATTTGAAAGATAAAGCCTTTAGCAAATAACATTTTACGGCTTTTTAAATTATATCTAACATCAGTTGTAGACATATTTAGACAAAAAAAGCGATTAACTTATTTCTTTAACGACACATTTATATTACTGGGACATTTGTTTCATTGAAATAATTATATTGATAAGGTATTTGTTTCAAACATAAAGTATTATTAATATATAATTTTTATTGTCACATTCATATCATTGGAACATCTGTTTCATCAAAACGATTGTGCTAATAAACTATTTGCTTTATAGAAAACAATTATCGAATATTTAAATTTTTTATAAAATAATGTGGAGAAAAAAAATGACAACTTTAGAAGCAATTAAAAATCGGCATGCTGTTCGCTCATTTAAAGACAAAGCTTTAGAAAACGACGCAGTTGAAACATTAAAAAAAGAAATTGACGCTTGCAACAAAGAAAGCGGACTTCATATTCAGTTGATTTTGAACGAACCAAACGCTTTTCAGGCGGAAAAACCGCATTATGGTCAGTTTAAGAACTGCAAAAATTATCTTGCAATCGTTGGACCAAAAGGAAAAGACGAAGAAGCTGGATATTATGGCGAAAAAATCGTTTTGAAAGCACAAGAACTTGGAATTAATTCTTGCTGGGTTGCAATGACTTATAAAAAAGGCAAAGCAGAAACTTTGGAAGAAAGCGGCGAAAAACGTTATTTAGTTGTTGCGTTGGGTTACGGCGAAACATCTGGCACTGCGCACAAAACAAAATCGATTCAAGATGTTAGCGACTACAAAGCAGGCGATCCAGATTGGTACAAAAACGGAGTAGAAGCCGCACTTCTTGCACCAACCGCAATGAATCAGCAAAAGTTTAAGTTTGAACGGAACGGTGAAAAAGTCCGTGTAAAAGCGGGAGCTGGTTTTTACACAAGAATCGACTTAGGAATTGCGAAGTATCACTTTGAAGCTGGAAGCGGAAAAAACAAAGACATTTGGGAATAAAGCTTGCTTTTGGTGCTGTCTTGTTATCTGTCGCTTTTTGTGTTGTTGCAAAGACGGCAGAGCATCTGTAAGTTTTCTATTGTGGTTTTTCCGCCTTTGCTCCAGGGAACAATGTGGTCGCCTTCCATTTCTTCAAAACTAAAATGCTTTTTGCAGATTGGGCAGATTCCGCCCTGCTTTTCGTAGGCTTTTCTTTTCATCTTTTCGTCAAACTGACGAAGATTCAAATGGCTTTCTTTCCGGTCAAAAAGATAATAGTAAATGCCTTTGTAGTTCGTAACTTCGTCGTCGTCAATCAGCCGTTCAATTTCTTTTTCTAATTCCGCCGGCTCGTAAGTTTTGCTTCCAAACTGATTGTAGAGCGTTCCCCATTCGATTCCTTTCATTTCTTTGCGGTAAACTGGAAAAGTTGCTTTTACCCAGGCAATCACTGTCTGAAAATAAAGCCAAAGTTCGTTCGCATTCTTGTCGTGCTGGTGAACTCCCATATAATTGCAAATCAACTTATCGTCTTTTCCAACATACCAAGACAAAGCCTTTTCCAAAAGCTCTTGACGGATTGGATTTGCGTTTACGTATTTTTCGCTTAAAAGTTTCGCCGCGCAGTTTGACTTACTAAAAATCTTTTTCGCTTCCGCAGTCCAAGTTCCAGCGAAAACCGCGTTGCAAATCTCCTGGTCAGTGAGCTTTTCGCCAGCGATGTTGATTGTTTTGAACCAACTTAATTTTTCGCTTTCCGTTCCCTCGCAAAAGAACTTGCAAGCCGTAGTTCAAAATCTGCTCCTTTTCGTCCGCGTGCAAGTTCGTAAAATATCTCATATTATGCGAAAAACTTCCGTTCACGTAATGGCAAATAGAAAGTGTACGTTGCTGTCCGTCAAGAACTTCAAATCTTCCATCGTCGCGGCAAACCCAGTACATCGTGTTCAGCGGAAATCCGTTTGTAACCGTGTCCATTACCGCCTGCTGCTGACTGTCCGAATACACAAACTCCCTCTGATAAGGCGGCCGAATATCTAACTTTCCGCCGTAGCCAGTAACTCCGTTCTCGTCGTTGTCTTCAAAACCGTCCACCAAGTCGCGCACTTTTATTGTGTGCAAAGTAATTTTCAATTTTTGTGCTCCTAATTTAAATCAAATTTTCTTCATCTCTACGTGAATATAAAATCCGCCTAACTTCCATAACGTCATCAATAACGACATACCAGACAGAATAGTTGCCCACGTTTATCCGCCTGTATGGATTCGCCCGTTTCTTTTTTGACTGCCAAACAGCAAAAGATTCAGGAGATTCAAGACGCTCAAGAATAGCCTTTTCTATTTTAGAAAGAGTGTTCTTTGCAGCGATAGGATTTTGAAGATTGTTTTGAATATAATCAATAATTTCCGACAAATCTTGTTGTGCAATAGGAAGATAACGCAATGAATATTTTTTCATCAGCCGACCTTGATTTTAGAACGGACGCTAGAAAAAACTTCTTCATGAGTCAAGCGTTCATCAGTGGAAGTAGCTTGCAAATCGGCTTCATCAAGTTTTGATTCAATTTCCTTTGCTTCATTCCATTTTTCATAATCAGAAAACTGATTTTTTAATTTCAAGTAAAGAATAAAATTATTGACTTTTTCAACTTCATCTTTTGTTAAAGTCTGTATTTCTTTTTCCAAAACTTCGTAAGTCATTTTGCCTCCTTATTATTTCAAACCGCAAGCACACAAGGCTCGTTGTAAAACGGAATAAGGCCGTCGTGAGTCATCAAAAGCATATTTTCGGCTTTTGCTTGGCAAATCAACATTCTATCGAACGGATCTTTTTGCGGCTTAGGTGCGTTTTCTGCATAAAAAAGCGTTTTTAGTTCAATGCAATGCTCAGGCTTTACATTCAAAACTTTCAAGCCGTCCTTTTTGCTCAGTTCATTAAGTATTTTCATACGTAGTCCTTAAAATCATCCGCTATTTCATCGTCAAAAGCGTTTATGTCTTTTGGATATTTCCATTTTCCTTTTGCAAGTCCGGGAATAACGCGAGTTTTCTTATTGTTTTCGCTTTTTGAATTTGCTTTGTATGTGAGAAAATCAAAAAATTCATTTATTTCATCAAAATATTCTTCAGGAAAAGAGCTGAGTTTTTGCTGCAATATTGCTAACGGCATTTTTGCATCCTCCTTGCAATTAAAATATACAATGCGTTTTTTCGGTTTTCAAGTGATTTGGGCGTTCCCTACGCAAAACTTCGTTTTGCTACGGTCGGGCTATTCGCGGTTCGCCGTTCGCTTGTGCTCACTACCGAGTTTGCAAGCAAACTCGCGCAAATAAAAACTGCGAGTTTCCAACGGAAACTCGATAGCAACCGTAGGTTGCGACCTTCGCCGCCCCTACTATCCCTAACGCATTTAAGCGGCGCCGGCGGGCTTTTTTTTACAAACGGATTTGTTCAGGACTAACGTCCTTCACGATTAAAAAGTGAGCAGCGTTGGCCGACTCGAATCCGTGTGGCATTTATTTTTTCCGTTTGATTAAAATGCGTGCATAAATGCTTTGGTACAAATCTCCAGTTTCACAATCTTTAAATGCGGCGGGCTTTTTGTCTGTTGATAAATGTTTTCTGTAAAGCGTGCCTTTTGCGTTTACAGTGAATTTTCCGGTTGGCAAGCCGTTTTTATCCAAAATTTCCATTTTTTTTTCATTTGTAAATTCGCAGCTTCCAACAATTCCAAGCCCGACAATTTCAAACTGATCTGGACTATATTTATCCAAAAAAGTAATTGGAACGCCAATAACGCCATCATAATCAAGCGGAATGTCAGAAGATTTATCTACATTAATTGCGTCATAATTTTCGTATTTTGGAAATTCTTCCGGAGAATAAGTTTTGTACAAAACTAAATCTTCGTGACGCTTTTTAATGTCGAGATTTGTGAACCAAACAACTCCAGAAACTCTTATCATTCCTTCTTTGTGGTCGCCAGCTGTTGCATAATCTTTGTAATGAGAATTTATAAAATGTGCTGCTCCGCCTTTAAAACCATATCCCAACCAAATTTTATCAGTTTTTATTAAGTGAAAAATCTCTTTGTACGAAATTGCATTTTGGTGACCAACAATAATAAATTTCTTATCAAACTTAATTAGTTGTGCAACATATTCTCGGAAAAGGCTGAACGGCGGATTTGTAACAACAATGTCGGCTTGCTTTAATAATTCAATACATTCCGCACTTCTAAAATCTCCGTCGCCTTTTAACTCTTTTACTTGAATCGTGGAAAAATCGGTACTAGTCGGGTCATTCGGATTTCCTTCGTATTCAATGTAAACCGCTTTTTCGCAGTCATTTTGCGTGAACAAATCCACATCCTGATTTTTATAGCAAGTCGTGATTATCTTTTTAAGCCCGAACTCGTTGAAGTTCAGCGCGAAATATTTGAAAAAGTTGGAAACGCGCGGGTCATCGCAGTTGCACAAAATCGTCTTTCCTTTGAAATATTCTTTGTAATGCGAAAGTTCTTTTTCTATAT
>CAZLXK010000137.1:0-7079 GCA_964563305.1 uncultured Treponema sp. | reverse complement strand
TAACGCTTGAGTAAGTTCACTTTTTAATTTGCCAGAACCGCCATCACCAATCCGCAAAGCAATATTTTCAGGCGTTTCTCCAGTACAAAGCGAAATTAAACTTAAAAGATTTGCAACTTCCGGGCGATTTACAGGATCGTAAGTAATAAAACGTTCAGTGTCAGTTTTAGCTTTTTTAATAAGAGCGGCGGTTTCGTCTTCTGTGTTAGAAAGAAAAATTGCATTGTTTCGGCTTTTAGACATTTTCTGATTTCCGTCAAGTCCCATAATGTTTGGAGTTTTAGAAAGAAGTGCATTCGGAATCGGAAAAATCGGCTTAGAATCTTTGCAAAATTTTTTATTAAAACGTTTCGCAATTTTTTGTGTAAGTTCAATGTGCGGAAGTTGATCTTTTCCAACAGGAACCAAATTTCCCTTACAAAATAAAATGTCGCACGCTTGATGAACTGGATAAGTCAACATTCCAGCGTTTACAACCGAAAGTTGACTTTTAGTAATTTCTTCTTTAACCGTAGGATTTCTTTCCAAATCAGAATTTGAAACAAGAGTCAAAAAAGGAATCATCAGTTGATTACATTCTGGAATATAAGAATGTGGATAAATAATTGTGTTTTCTCCAGGTTCAATTCCTGCTGCCAAATAATCAATAACAAGTTGCTTTGTGTTTTGGCTGATTTCGTTAAATGCTTCGTGATCAGTTAAAACTTGATAATCCGCAATTAAAATCATCGTAGGAATTCCCATTTTTGAAAGTTTTACGCGATTTTGCAAAGAACCAAAATAATGTCCAATATGAAGTCTTCCAGTTGGTCGATCGCCAGTTAAAACTCTGTATTTTTTAGGATTTTTCGATAAATCTTCTTCAATTAACTTACTTTTTTCTAAGGCAGCAGCAAAACTTGCGTTGTCAATTTCATTTTCTTGAGACATAAAAAACCTCTTTTCATAAAAATTTCAGCGTTAACTTAAAAACACAAACAAAATTTAGCACAAAAAAACTTAGTATTCAATAAAAGACTTTTTTTAGATTTTTTTTTGATTTTGGAGCATGCTTTTTTGTGCTAACCGCCCTTTCGCACTTCGCTATTCGCTCATTCCTTTGGAACGCCTACGGCGGTGCTACACGGCGGGCTAAGTCCTCAAAGTTAGCAATAAGTTTTACAAATTTTCAAAACTGTTGCAAAAAGAATTTAAAGTTATAAAATTAACGCATTAAACGTCATTAAAAAAATCAATTAAAAAAATTAACTTTACTAAGAGAAAATTATGAGAAGCACAAGAGCAATTATAAATCTGTCAAATTTAGCACATAATATAAAATCCATAAAAAAAATCATTTCAAAAGATTCAAAACTTTGTGTTGCAGTAAAAGCAAACGCTTACGGACACGGAGCAGTTGAATGTGCAAAAACAATTCTTAAAAGTGGAGGAGAAGTTCTTGCAGTTGCCACAGTTGAAGAAGGAATTGAATTAAGAAGGGCAGGAATTTCTTCACCAATTTTAATGTTAAGTCTTTGTTCTCCACAAGAAATTTCAGACGCTATAAAAAATAATATTACGCCTTTTGTGTTCGACAAAGAATACATAGAACTTTTTGCAAACGAAGCTCAAAAACTAAAAAAGCAAAATTATAAAGTTTTTCTTGCAGTTGACACAGGAATGGGAAGAATTGGATGTTTTTCTAACGAAGCAGGAAATCTTGCACAATATATTGAAAGTTTTAAAAGTTTAAGTTTGGGCGGAATCAGCACGCATTTTGCCGTAAGCGATTGTTGCGATGTAGAAAGTAAAAATTATACTCAAGAGCAAGTCAGAAAATTTAATTTAGCAATAAAAAATATTGAAGATTTAGGAATAAACGCGGGAATAAAAACTTGTGCAAACAGTGCGGCTTCTCTTTTCTTAAAAGATTCAAATTTCGATATGGTAAGAGTTGGAATTATTGCTTACGGTTATTATCCAGGCGACTTTACAAAAAAATATCTTAGCGAAAACGGAATAAATATTGATTTAAAACCTGTAATGACTTTAGAAACTGAAGTTTGTTCAATCCGAGAAATAAAAAAAGGAATGAGCGTAAGTTACGGAAGAACTTGGACTGCAAGCGAAGATACAAAAATTGCAGTTTTGCCAGTTGGTTATGCTGACGGACTTTTTAGAAGATATGGACAATCTGGCGTAAAAGTTGCAATTAATGGCAAAGAATATAAAATTTGCGGAAGAATTTGTATGGATCAATGTATGATTGATTTAGGCAAAAATTCTGATGTAAAAAGATGGGACAAAGTAATTATTTTTGGCGATAAATCTAAAAATGCACTTCAAGACGCAAACGACATTGCAAATATGAGCGACACAATTTCTTATGAAGTTACAACTTGCATTACAAAGCGCGTCGAAAGAATTTTTATTCAAGATTCAAAATAAATTTTTTTACTTCACTAACCAAATAAAAACTTCCAGTTACGAGAAGCGTCGCTTTTTTTAAATCTGCTTCTTTAAATGATTTTTCGATTGCTTCATTAAAATCACTAATGCAAGAAAATTCTATATTTGCATTTTTTAGTGCTTTTTCAAGACGAGGCAAATCACTTAATTTTGTAAAACCAGGCTTTGTGATTATAATTTTATAAAATTGATTTTTAAAAGCATAAACAATATCTTCCACATCTTTATCAGCGGCACAAGCAAAAAGTAAAAGGCGAGCATTTTGTGATTTGGGAAAAAGAGAATTAAAAGTTTCCATTGTAAAATTAACGCTGTTTAAAGTATGTGCTCCATCTAAAATCAAAGTATTTATATTTTTGAAAGTTGGAACATTTTTTACAATTTCAAATCTTGCAGGCAAAAAGGCTTTGCTTAATCCTTTTTCAATTTCATCTTCTGTAATTTCAGGAATTGCTTTTTTTACAGCAAGACTTGCTAAAGCTGCATTTTCCGCTTGAAATTTTCCTAACATTTTTAAATTAGTTTTTATTGTTCTTAAAAAATTTTTTGAAGAAATTTCCACATATTGATTTTGATTTTTAAGTTCAGTTTTTATTTCACATTCTTCATCAACAAAACTTAAAGGAGCATTTTTTTCATTTGCAATTTTTCTAAAAACATTTTTTACACTTTCTTTTTGTGACGAAATAATTACAGGAATATTTTGTTTTATAATTCCACCTTTTTCGCTCGCAATAAGTTCAAGCGTGTCACCTAAAAATTTTGTGTGTTCTAATTCAATTCTCGAAATACAACTAACCAAAGGATTTATAACATTTGTAGAATCCAATCTTCCACCTAAACCAACTTCGTAAACTGAATAATCACAATTTGCATTTTTAAAGCACAATATTGCAAACAAAGTTGTAAGTTCAAACCAAGTTAAAGGTCGTTCTTTTAAGTAATCAGGAAAATTTAAATTTTCGATTTTGTTTACAAGTTCGTCTGCGGATTTTGAATAAACTTCATCAGGAAAAAATTTATTTGGCATAGAAACTCTTTCTTGAAAATTTAAAATATGCGGCGAAGAATAAAGTCCAACTTTTTTTCCATATTCTTCAAGAATGCAAGAAATCATCATTGAAACTGAACCTTTGCCTTTTGAACCTGCAACATGAAAACAAGGAATTTCGTTTTGCGGATTTCCAAATTCGTTGCATAAAAATTTCATTGTATCAAGCCAGAAAATATTTTTTTTAGGTTTTTTTTCAAAATTTAAATATTGATCAAGCCAGTTTTCAAAATCATCAAGAGTCATTTTTTTTCTCCATTTTTTAATTTATAAAGTAAGGAATGTGTCATTATCGGGCTAGGTTAGTGAGTTTCGTCGAACTATGACCCGATAATCTTTTATTAAAGATTGCGTAAAAAAATTTTAGAGTTCATTCGAAATACCGAAAATTTCTAAAACGTTTCTAAAAATTTTTCATAAGTCCATTCGCTAATTGAATAAACATAATTTACTTTTTGCAAAGCATTTTTTTCAATTTCAGAATTTATAATTCCTGGAATAAATTTTGCTTTTATAAAAATTTCTGAATCATTTTTAAAAATTTCATAAAGAATTTCATTTCCATTTCCAAAATACTTTTTTAAATTTTCGCTTGAAACAAAATCATCGCTCAAAAAACCATCTAAAATTTTTCCATGTCGTAAACCACGTTCTGCATCATTTCGAGAAAAACGCGTAACACATTGTGGCTCTAAAAAAGGATCTGCCCAAAAAGAACTTTCAGAATTTATATAAATCGAAAAAGAATTGTCAGTTTCCCAAACTTCATTTGCAGACGGAATTCTAAAAGCAATTCTTGACGTAAAATCATCTTCTTTGCCAAAATAAATTTGCGAAAGAATTTCATCATTTGAATCATAAAAAGTTACGTTCGTTGATTCATTTTCTTGCAAAGAAAAATTTGAAAAATCTTTTTGACTTTCAGACTTTTTGTACATATTAACGACAATCGTAAATTTTTCAAGCATATTATTAATTGTTTGATTGTCTAAAGGAAAATAAATTTTATTTAAATCATTTTGATTAGCAAACATTTCTCCAAACCAAAAATTTCCTTCCTTATAGAAAATAAAATTTTTAGAAAATTCTTTGTTTTCTTGAGGAAAATTTATTTCGATTTTTTCAACGAAACTTTTATATTTTGGATTTAGCAAAGCGGATTTTTTTATTGAATTTTTTGAATTTTTACTAAACGGAAGAATCACTAAAATAAAAATTATAAGAAGAATAAAATCCATTGCGTAAAAAAATAAAATTGTTTGCTTTTTATTAAATTTTTTCATTGTTAAATTTTCTCCTCATAAAAATTTCAAAAATCAGCAAAGATAAATAAATTCCTAAAGGCAACAAAATATTTGTTAGTAAAACATCAAGTGATTTTTTTGCAAAATCATCAGAATTAACTTTGCTTAAACTGTAATCGAATTGCGTTTTATTTTTTACTTCAATTAATTTATTGTCGCCGTTCAATTTAAAATATGAATCAGTTAAAACTTCAAGATTTCGCGTGTCCACAAAGTCAGCAGAACTATAATTTATCATTGGAGTTGAAAAAGCATATTGGTCGCCTAAAAGAATTAAAGACGGATTTTCAGAAGAATTTTTGTAAGCACAAGCGGCTAAAATTGATGTAGAAAATTCGTCTTTTGAATCAGGAAATTTTGGCGTTAAAAAAGGATTTGTAATAAATTTTCCGTCAACTTTTGAAATTTGCCAAGATTGCGAACTCGAAACTAAATAAGGTTCAACTTGAAAATTTACAATTTGAGCAACTTCATTATCCAAGTTCATTGCACAAGGCCAAAAAAGTGTCATTCCGTTTAAGGCATTTTTTTGATTTTGCAAAATTGGCCATAAAGAATAATTTACATTTTCAGTAACAGAATTTGTGCTTGTTCCATCGCTATTTTGATTGCTAAACATTGAAAGTCGAAAATTTGAAATGTCTGCAGTGAGCGTTTCTTGAAAATACATTCCAAACGTAAAAACTTGCCTTTTGAAAAAATCGTTGCCTTCAATTACAGACCAATCGTTAGTTAAGTCGATTGTATAAGGCTGACTTGCAACAAAAGCTTTTCCGCCAGAAAGAATAAAATCTTCAAATCTTTGGCAATCTTCACGCGAAAAATCGCTTGTTCCCAAAATCACTAAAGGAATATCTTTTATTGGAGAAAAAGGCAATTCTAAACGCAAAACATTAATTCCCATAGTTTTAAAAAATGGTTCTACGTAAGAATATTCTGAATCTAAAGAAAGTCCGTTTCCAACCAAAATTTGAACATTATGTTCTACGCCTCGCACAAGATTTAAAAGTTTCAAATCCAAATCATATTCAAGCGAAGAAATGTTCATTATAAAAGGAATTAATTGAGTTCTTCCTAAATAATTTAAAGTGATTGCTGAATAAACATTCACGTAAGACGAGGAATTTGTAGAAGCAGTTTGAAGTTGCTCGTAAGGAATTTGATTTAGTTCGAGTTGTTTTTTTACAGAATCTTTTGAAGCGTTATGTTGTTCATAAATTATTTTTGATGATTTTGATGCAAGATTTTCTAAGTAATCATTTATGTCTTTTACTTGCGGATAAAGATTTTTTAGTTCAGAAGAAACGTAAAAATCTATGTAAAGATTTTGCTCAAGTTCATCAAGTAAAATTTTAGAATATTCACTAAGCGAATATTTTTTTGAAGAACTTGTATCAATATTAAATCTGAAATTTAAACTAATTCCCAAAAGTAAAATACAAGCAACAAAAGATAAAATTTTTATTTGACTAAAATATTTTGATTTTAAGCCACGTTTTTTTTCTTGAATAAAAATTGTAAATGCAAAGAAAAATCCTGATAAAATAATAAAAAATAAAATATCTGAACTACTTAAAATTCCTTTTGCAAAAGAATCAAAATGCCAAGCAAAAGATATAAGTTTAAAAAAATTGATAAAACCTAACGGTAGGTTTATGTACAAAAATAAAGAATGAATTGTATTAAAAATCACGAGCAAAATTGCAGAAAGAACAAATCCTGCAACTTTTGATTTTACAAGTGAAAAAATAAAAAATACAAATGTAAATGAAAAAATAAAAAAAAGAATTATTCCAAAATATCCGCAAAAAATTTGTGCTAAATCAAGTTTGCCAAAAATGTTTACTGTAAATGGAACAATCAAGCTTACAATCAAAATCAAAAAACAAGAACTTAAAGAAACTAAAATTTTTGTAAAAAGAATTTGAAAATCAGAAAAAGGCAAAAATTTTTCATCTTTATTATCTTGAATAAAACTTGAAATGAGTGGAACGTATAAAATTGAAGCTAAAGGAATTGCACTAAAAAAATAATGCAAATCTGTGCTTCCATAAACAGAAAAAAATTGCTGACCGAGAAAAAATTTTAATGCACAAAAAATTTCAAAAATTGCACTAAACAAATAAAAATATGGATTTATAATTAAATTATATAAATATTTTTTGTAAAGATTTTTCATAACTTACCTTTAAGTTTTTGAATTTTTCTTTTGATTTTTTTTACTTTACGAAGTTAATTTTATATACGCTTCTTCGAGCGAAGAACTTTTGCTTTGA
>CAZLXK010000136.1:0-7092 GCA_964563305.1 uncultured Treponema sp. | reverse complement strand
ACATTCAGCATAAGTTTTTTTACTGCCACAAGGACATAAATCTTTAGTTTCACTCATAATTTTAAGATTATATCGAAGTAAAACTTAGTTTTCAATAATTTGATTTTTTTGTTTTGAGCAAATTTTTTGAAAGAACTGCCCTTCCAGTGTTCCGCGGTCGCTACATTGTCCTTGAAAGAAGATGGCGACATCCGTGTCGCTATTTTTTTATAAACTGTCAGTTCGTTAAGTAGCGGAACACTGGAAGGGCGGTTAGCACAGTTGACTTGCTCCAATGGTTCGGCAGACTCACCAACCGTAGTTCGCAGGCTTACAAAACGTGCTTCGATAAAACTCACCAAGCAAGCGTTCAGAATGACATCAATTTACATTCATTTTACAAATCAGCAAAAATAGTAGATAATGTTAAACATAAAATAATAGGAGAATTTTATGGCCGATATTTCTGGTAAAATTACACGTCGTTCAATAAAAGCTAAAAAAAAGGCTGCAATTAAAACGATTAAGGCTCAATCAAAGGAAAAAATTAAGGAAGTTAAACTTGAATATGCAATAAATCCTGAACGCCAAAAAGCTAAAGAAGCGGAACGTGAGCAAAAAAAAGCTCTTCATATTCAAAAAGCAAATGCACGTTTAGCTTACAATGCTCGCCAACCACGTCAATTTTCTTTGGCAGAAGATATTGTAAATTCTGTAATTTGCGGAATTGGAGCAGGATTAAGCATTGCGGCTTTAGTTCTTTTGATTCTTCGCGGAATTCTTTATACGCCAGAAAATTTTAGTACGGCAAGAATTGTTACAAGTTTTTCGATTTTTGGATCTTCTTTGATACTTTTGTATTTATTTACAACTTTGTATCACGCAATTCAATCTTTGTACGTAAGAAAAGTTTTTTCTGTTATAAATCACTGTGCAATTTATTATTTGATTGCTGGAACTTACACGCCTTATGTTCTTACAAAAATTCCTGGAAATTCTGGTTATGCAGTTGCGATTTTTGTGTGGGCAGTTGCGGGCGTTTTGATTTTACTTTACGCAGCTTTAGGTTCTAAAATGCGCGGATTTTCGATTTTTTCATATTTACTTTTAGGTTGGCTGATTGTAGCGATTTTTAGTTTTTATCCGCTTGACACAAGACTTGATTCTTTGAGCAAAGCAATGTTGTTTGCAGGAGGTGCGTCTTATACTTTTGGAGGAATATTTTTCTTGCTTAAAAAATACAAATGGACGCGAACAATTTTTTACGTTTTTGCGATTGCCGGAAGCGTTTTGCATTTCTTTAGCATTTATTTTTTAATTCCTTGAATTTGATTTTTGTAATTTGATGATTTTTAAATAAAAAATCCGCTGTAAAACTGAAAATTTTTCGTTCTGCAGCGGATTTTTTTATGCAAACTGCTTTGCAAGATTTTATGCAAGATGCTCTTTTGTGTTTGGTTCATACAATTTGTTGTAAGCATAACTGTATAAAATTTCAGCAACATTTCTAAGCGGTTTTCTAACTTTTAGTCCTGTTTCATAAGCAAATTCAACCGCGGATTTTGTCGCTTCAGGATTCCACAAAGAAACATTTTCTAAGTTTACAAAAGTGCAATTTTCAGAATCAGCAATCGCTTTAATATGTTTGTTCATTTCGTAAATGCTGTCGTCTTTTTGAGGATTACTTACTGAAATAAGTGCAATTCTTACTTTTTTATTGATTTTCTTAAATTCTTCAATCAAACCTAAATATAAATTGTCAAAAGTGGCTGAATTTGACTTAAAAAGCGTAATGTCATTTTCGCCTAAGTGAAGCAAAACGCCTTCTGGCTTAAGTTGTGATATTTGATTTTTTACGTAAGTTTTAGAATCAGCAAGTTTTAAAAATGCTCGGCTTTTGTTGTACAAGTTAAAATTAAAATCAAATTCGTTTGCAAGATAATCGACTGGAATTTTTTTATCAAAACTTCCGCCAATCAAAATTACTTGATTTTGTTTTTCACCTTCTTTCTGAATTGGATTGATAAGTTCATCAAATGAATTTGAATAATTTACGCTCATATCGTCCTCCTTGCTTAAAGCATTTTTTAAGTTACTTTGATTTAACTGATTTACTTGAATTTCAGTTAATTTAATATTTTCAACTTGAATTTCTTGATTTACATTCAATCGCTTTTTGTCCAAAGTTTTATTGCGAATGTAAACTGCAACATTTGCACTTACGATTATTAAATTCAGCAAATAAACCGCAAGAACATAATTTATTTGTCCACTAATAAACTTTGCAGAAATTCCTGCAAGATATCCAACAATAATCAAAATTATGAATGCTAAGCTCATTCCTTTTGCAGTTCTAGCCTTGTACGCTTTAATAACATTTAAAGGCCAAGAAAATCCAAAACAAACCAACATTCCCGCTTCTAACAAATGTGCAACATTCATTTTTTTACTCCCAAAATTAAAGCGAAATTTACTTAAATCTCTTCGCTTTTTTCACAATCAGAATAAAATAGAAAAATCAACAAAGCAATTTTTTGAAAGATAAAAAAGTATTTTTTAGGAAAATCATTTTTTTTACTTAAAAAAGTCCACAAAATTCACAAAAAATTTAATTAAATGTTATGCTTGATTTAGAAAAATTTTTGTGCTTTGGCAAATTTATGTCATTTTGAGAGTTCACTAGAAACGCTGTTGCGACTTCAACCAGCCAAAAGTTCGGAATGATGTTAATTCTTAAAAACTAAAAAATCAGAAAATTTGGGAAATCAGAATGTTTAAAAATCAGGAAATGAAAGTAAAATCTAAAGAAAAAACATCTAAAAAAAAATCTGAAGACGGAAAATTAAATAATTTACGAAAAAAAATTCAAAACACGCATTTAATTTTAATTATTGTTATAACGCTTTTAATGTCGCTCGGCGGAAGCATAATAAATATGTCTTCTAACAAAAAAAATTTTGAGCAAGAACTTCAAGACACTTCAATTTTAATAAAACGCTTGTATGATTTTACAAAAAATTATTCTCAAGAAGATTTATGTAATTATATGGACAAAATTGTAGAAGATTTGCCGAATCTTGACGTAATTTCGATTGTTGACAAAAACTTAAACAGAATTTATCACACAAATCACAGTTTAATTAACACAAAATACGATGGAAATATTCCGATTTTTTTGCTTCAAGAAAATTTGCAAAGTCAAAAAGAAAATTTTTTCTACACAGAAAATTCTAGCGGTCCTTCTGGTCCACAAAAAAGAACTTACTCTTTAATTTTTGATGAAAATGGAAATTACGAAGGTTTTATTTTAACGATTAAACTTCAAACTTCAATTATGGCAACAACTTTTAGAACGATTGCATTATTTTTTATTGTAACAGTTTTGGCGATTTTGATTGAAATAATTGTGAGTTTTTCACTTTCTAAAACTATAAAAAAAGAATTTTTGGCTTTTACAGAAGATTTTGAAGGAACAAAATTTTTGGTTGATTCAATGCGTGCAAATAATCACGACTTTACAAATAAGTTGCATGTAATTTTAGGTCTTGTGCAAATTGGTGAATATGAAAAAGCGTGTTCTTATATAGAAAATATTTCAATTATTCAGAGGGAAACTGTAAGTCGCGTTATGAGTTCTATTGAAAATCCGTCTTTTGCAGCACTTATAATTGGAAAAATTGCTCGAGCGTCAGAATGTAATGTAAAATTTATTTTGCAAGAAGGAAGTTTTTTTAAAGCCGATGATGTTAATTTTCCTTCAGAAGCACTTGTTACAATCACCGGGAATTTAATTGATAACGCTCTTGATTCTATGAATTTTGCGGAAATAAATTTGAATAAGCAAAGTGAATTGAATTTTGGCGTTTTTACTAAAAAAGGTGAACTTTTGATTATTGTAAAAGATAATGGAAGCGGAATTGCTCCAGAAAATTTAAATCGAATTTTTGAAAATGGTTTTTCTACAAAAGGAAATGGAAGAGGAGTTGGCTTGTTTCATACAAAGCAACTTGTAGAAAGTTTGGGCGGAACTATTAGTGTGGAATCGCAAGTTGGAAAAGGAGCTTGCTTTATGGTAAGTTTTAAAAAGAAATCTTGCTGATTTTGATTGAGTTTTGAAATTTATTTTTTTAAGGTTTTGTATGGCTTATAAAGTTTTAATTGTTGAAGATGATCCAATGGTTTCTATGATAAACGAACAATATATTCGCAAAGACAAAGATTTTATTGTTGTAAAATCTTTAAGAAACGGACAGTCGGCACTTGAATTTCTTGAAAAAAATGAAATTAATCTTGTGATTTTGGACGTTTTTATGCCTTATTTGGACGGAATTGAAACTTTAAAGAAAATCCGCGAAAAAAAATTTGATCTTGAAGTAATTATGGTAACTGCCGCAAATGATACAAAAACTTTAGAAGAAACAATGCATCTTGGCGTTTTAGATTATCTTATAAAACCTTTTGCTTCTGAACGTTTACAAATTGCACTTGAAAAATTTAAAGCGAAAAAAATTGCCTTGAATGAAAAAACAATTCTTGATCAGTCAAGCATTGACAAGTTAATGAATTCTTATAAAAAAGAAGCGAAAATTTATCCAAAAGGAATTCAAGAAACAACATTAAAGCGAATTCTTGAGTTTTTTGAAAAAAATTCTGATTGGAACACAACTGATTTTATTGCAGAAAATTTAAATATTTCGATTGTGACTGCACGCCATTATTTGTTGTATCTTGTGCAAGAAAATAAAATTAAAGAAGATATAAATTATTCAACTGGCGGCAGACCTTGTATGCTTTATAAAAGAAATTTTTGATTTGATGATTTTTGCTTAGTTTTTACAGCGATGCTTGCTTGAAGTAAGAGGGCGGCGGCAAAAGCCGCCGCCCTTGATGTTATTGATATTTTCTTAGCATAAAAAAAATTTTAGTTTTAGAGAAAATTATAGCCCCGATTGTAGTGGCGCGACAGCGTTCTCTGCAAATGTGGAGATTTTATTTATGCGTAAACTTTTTATATTTTATAGTAACTGATTCCGAATCAAGTTCGGAATGACACTTTTTTGCAGAGAATGGAGCGATTAGCGGAACCACGAAAAGTAATCAAACTTCGTTTGCGGGTTAGCACAGTTGACTTGCTCCAAATTCAAAAAAACTCAAACAAGTCGCAACGAAGTTTCAAGCGAAGATTGGGCGAACGTTTATAACGCCTTCTGCCTTTGTTAAAGTTTCAATAGTTGCATTGTCAACCTTGCCGTCAACATCAATCATACAATAAGCAATATCGTTTCGGTTTTGGTCAACCATTCCACTAATATTGAATTTTGCTTCACCAAGAACTCGTGTAAATTGGGCAATCATATTTGGAACGTTTTTATGTGCAATGCAAAGTCTTGTTCCACCAAGCGGAATTTCTGAATCCATTTTGCATTTTGGGAAATTTACGCTGTTTTTTATTGCTCCAGTTTCCAAAAAGTCGCGAAGTTCTTTTACTGCCATAACTGCACAGTTATCTTCGGCTTCTGGAGTTGACGCACCTAAGTGTGGCAAACAAATTACTTTTTCGTTGTTAAGCAATTCTTCTGCAGCAAAATCTGTAATCATGCAAGAAACTTTTCCGCTTTTGATTGCTTGAAGTACGTCTTCGTTGTTTACAAGTCCGCCGCGAGCAATATTTATAATTTTTACTCCGTCTTTCATATTTTTGATTGTTGACGAATTGATTAAACCTTTTGTGTCTGGAGTTTCTGGAACGTGAACTGTAAGATAGTCAGCTTTTGCAAAAAGTGTGTCTAAAGTTTCAGCGTGTTTTACTTGTGATTTTAGGTTCCAAGCAGCGTCAACTGAAAGAAATGGATCGTAGCCAATTACGTTCATTCCTAATTCAATCGCTGTGTTTGCGACCATTGCTCCGATTGCTCCGAGTCCAATTACGCCTAAAGTTTTTCCTTTTATTTCGTTGCCGATAAAATTTTTTTTGCCTTTTTCAGCAAGATTTGCGATTTCTGCACCTTTTCCTGCCAAAGTGTTTACCCATTTGTTTGCGCTGATGATTGGGCGACTTGAAAGTAAGAGCGAAAGCACAACTAATTCTTTTACAGCGTTTGCGTTTGCTCCCGGAGTGTTAAAAACTACAATTCCTTTTGTGGCTAAATCTTTAACTGGAATATTGTTTACGCCAGCACCTGCTCGTGCTATTGCTTTTACATTTGCTGAAAGTTCCATTGAAAGCATATCGTGTGAGCGAACTAAAATTGCGTCTGGATTCATAATTTCACTTGCGATTTCGTAGTTGTCGCGTGGAAAATTATCAATTCCAACTGTGCTGATTCTGTCTAAGGTTTGAATTTTATACATTTTGATTTTTCTCCTTATGTGTGGTGTGTGGTGATTAAGGCTCTCGAAATCTTTAGGTTGAGCCTGTCGAAATCACCGCAATTCCTATTTTCTAATTATTCGCAGCAAATTTTTTCATAAACTCTACAAGAGCTTTAACTCCGTCCAAAGTCATTGCGTTGTAAATGCTTGCACGCATTCCGCCAACTAAGCGATGACCTTTTAAGTTTACTAATCCTGCTGCCGCTGCTTCTTTTACGAACTTGTCGTTAATTTCCTTTTCTTTTGCAAGTGCTGCTTTTTCAAAGTCTGTTCGTTCACTTTCGTCTTTTTTGCTTGCAGCCGCCGTTAAATCTGAAGAATATTTTGTTAAGAACGGAACATTCATTAAAGAACGGCTACCTTTTTGTGCAGTTGCGTGATAAAAATTAGAATTGTCAAGATAATTGTAAAGATAATCCGCTTTTTCTACGTTCAACTTGTGAATTCCTTCCGCACCACCTTTCTTTTCTATCCAATGAAGAACTTTGTCCAAAACGTAAATAATGTAGCAAGGCGGAGTATTGTACATAGATCCTGCGTCCGCATGAGTTTTGTAAGTTAGCATTGTTGGAGTTCCTGCAAGCGGCGAATCTGTAATTAAATCTTCGCGAATAATTACAAGCGTAACGCCCGCCGGAGCCAAGTTTTTCTGCGCACCCGCGTAAACCAAGCCGAACTTAGAAATGTCAAGTTCTTCGCTTAAAACGCAAGAAGAAATATCTGCAACAAGCGGAATTTTTC
>CAZLXK010000135.1:0-7130 GCA_964563305.1 uncultured Treponema sp. | reverse complement strand
AAAGAACTTTTAAAAATGTCGATTTTCCAGCACCATTTGCACCAATAATTCCATAACAGTTGCCTTTCATAAATTTTAAATTTACATCTTTAAATAAAGGCTTTTCGCTAAATCTTAAACTTAAATCTGAAACTGTAATCATTTTTTCCCTTTTATTTTTTTGTGAATAAGAATTTTAATTTACTAAAGAAACTTTCGTTTTTTGCTGATTTTTTTGAATCACTATTTTTTTGCGAAGAACTTTTTGAATTTTTCTTATCAAGTTTTTGATTTTTACTTTTTGATTTATAAAATTGATCTTGTTGTTTAGACAAATTTTTATTTGATTTTTTGTTATTTTGCTGATTTTTATTTAAATTTTTTGAATCTTTTAGAGTTTGCTTATTTGCAGAAGATGCGTAACGCTCCTTGTAAAATTTCATTCTTTCGTCAGTTGTCATTGAAGCAAGTAAATCTTCTTCTGCCTTGTTAAATACTCTGCGATCTCTTTTGTATTCGTTTTTTGCTTTTTGATTTCGAGAAGAATAACGTCCCTTTCCTCTTTCTTTTGATTTTTGGAAATTTGAAGAAAGATGTTTTTTTTCAAATTCAGATTGCTTTTTGCGACCATATTCGCCTTTGTCATTGTAATCTTCATGATAAGAATCAAGTTTTATGTAAACGCCTTTACTTTTGTCTTCTAACATTAAAGATTCTTCTGCAACAAGCGAAGGAATTGTTTTTCCTAAATAACGCTCAATCGCAGGCAAAGAATAAACATCTTGTTCGCTGCAAAAAGTGTAAGCTTTTCCAGTTTTTCCAGCACGAGCAGTTCGTCCAATTCTATGAACATAATTTTCGGCTTCGTTTGGCAAATCATAATTTATAACCATCGCCAAATCATTTACATCAATTCCACGAGCAGCAACGTCTGTAGCAACCAAGCAATTTATTTTTGAATCTTTAAAATTTTGCATAATTGCAAGTCGTTTTTTTTGCGGAAGATCACCAATAATGTACTCACTTTTTATTCCATTTAATTGAAGTCGTTTAGAAACAATTTCACAAGTTTTTTTTGTATTGCAAAAAATTAAAAGACTTCCAGGCGTTTCTCTTTGAATAATTCCAAGTAAAAGTCGCATTTTGTTTTCGCTAGAAACGTGAAAAAGTTCTTGTTCAATTTCATCAGCAGCAACATTTTGAGAAGCAATCGTAATTTCAACAGGATTTCTTGTATATTCCCAAGCAAGATTTTTTACGTAAGAATTTAAAGTTGCACTAAAAAGCATTGTTTGTCTTTTTTCTGATGATGGAAGAACCTTAATCAAAGTTCTAAGTTCCGGATAAAATCCCATATCAAACATTCTGTCCGCTTCATCAATAACCAAATATTCAACATCATCAAATTTCATTTGGTTTCCTTCATACAAATCAATAACTCTGCCGGGCGTTCCAATCATAATATCAATATTTCGTTTTAAGGCAGCAACTTGTTTGTCGTAACCAACTCCGCCATAAAAACTTGCACATTTTAAATGCGTAAATTGACACAATTTTTCGGCTTCTTCTTGAACTTGAACCGCAAGTTCTCGCGTTGGAAGCATAATTAACGCTTTTTTGCCATAAGAATTTGGCAAAGTTAAAAGTTGCTGAATAATTGGAACTAAAAATGCACAAGTTTTTCCAGTTCCAGTTTGAGATTGAACATAAAAATCTCGTTTTTCTTGCAAAGAATCTTTTAAAACCTTTTCTTGAACTGGCGTACATTCAATGTAACCTGAGGCATCAAGACCTTTTTGCAGTGAGTCGTTAAGATTGAATTCTGTAAATTTCATTGTAAATTCCAAAAAAATATTTTTTTAATCACCTTAAAACAAAAATTTTAAAGCATTTATTTTAATTTATGATTTTTTGATTTCTCGAAAAAAAATTCTAAAAATTTTGAATTTCCAAGATTATTTTTAAAATTTATACTTTAGATTTTACAATTTTTATCAATTAAAGTATAGTAAGTAAAATTATGACTCTTAACGAAAAAAATATTTATCAAGCAAAGTTGTTTTCAAATCGACTTTTAAAAAATTATAAGCAATTAAAAAAATGGGCTAGAAAAAATAAAATTTCTTGTTACAGACTTTATGATCGTGACATTCCAGAAATTCCGCTTGCAGTTGATTTTTATACTTTTTTGCCGAACGAAATTAAAACTAAAAATGAAGTTTTGGATTTTTTAAATAAGCAAAATGCAGAAATAAGTGCAAACACAAAACTTGCACTTAAAATGCAAGAAGATGAATTAAAAAGATCTTATCTTCACATTTATCTTTACGAGCGACCTTACGAAAAAGATCAAAAAGACGAAGAAGATTGGCTTTTAGAAATTAAAAAAGCAAGTTCTTTAACTTTAAATATTAATGAAAATCACATAATTATAAAAACTCGCCGAAGACAAAGTGCTAATGAAGAACTTGCTCGAAATCAATACACAAAAATTGAAAGTAAAAATCAAATTTTCAGACTTGTTCAAGAACAAGGTCAAATTTTTAAGGTGAATTTAACGGATTATATTGATACTGGATTATTTTTTGATCATCGATCTTTGCGAAATGAAATCAGAAAATCTTGCGACGAGAAAAAAGTTTTAAATCTTTTTTGTTATACAGGAAGTTTTTCTGTTTACGCAGCACAAGGAAACGCAAAAGAAGTTACAAGTGTTGATTTGAGCAAAACTTATCTTGATTGGGCAAAAGAAAATATGAAACTTAACGACTTTACAAATGAAAATAAATATTTTTTTGTTCGTGATGATGTTTTTACATTTTTAAATCAAGCAAATCTTAAAAATCAAAAAAGCGAAAATTTTTTTGACATAATAATTTTAGATCCACCAACTTTTAGTAATTCAAAAAAAACTGAAACCACGCTTGACGTAAACAAAGATTGGCCAATTTTAATTGAAAAATGTCTTAAGATTTTAAATCCGAATGGAATTTTATATTTTAGCACAAACAGTCGAAAATTAAATTTTAAAACTGAATTGCTTTCAGAAAATTGTGATTTGAGAAATTTGCAAATCGAAGACATTACGCTAAAAACTATTCCAGAAGATTTTAGAAATAAAAAAATTCATCGTGCTTGGAAAATTACAAAAAAATCGTCGGTTTGCAATTAAATTTTTTGTGGCAAAAATCAATAAAATCTTAACAAAGTTTCATATCAACTACAAAATCATTTTTTTCAACAAAAACTTGTGCATAAGAACCCATTACAAGTGGCACAACTGGACTTAAATGTCCAACGTCAGCGTCCATTATAATCGGGACATTGTATTTTGAAAGCAAATCTGTAACAGCGTTATATTGATTAACGCCCATTAAATTTTCTTTCCAAGCCGCAAGTGGCCGACCAATCACAAATCCGCAAGTATTTTTAAACCAACCAGCTGCATCTAAATGCCAAATCGCTCGCCGAATATCCATTGGATTATAATCGCACGCTTCTAAAATCCAAATTAAATTCTTATATTTTTGATTAAAACTTGCACAAGAATCAAGATTTGTTCCGCAGAGATTTTCTAAAACATCAAGACAGCCACCAATAAGAATTCCTTCCATTTTGATTTTCTTTGAAGTTTTTTTTGCGACGGAATTTTGACATTCATAGGAAACAAGAATTTTTTCGTCAGTTAAAACATATTTTGAAAGTGGATTTGCATTTTTTGCTTCAGTACCAGCATTTGCGGATTGAAATTTATCAAATCCTTTAACACAAAAATTTTTTCCTTCGAGCAAATCTAAAGTATATAATTCAGGAAGTTCCCAAGGTTTACCAAATCCGCTTATACAAGGTCCGTAAATTGATGCTGTTTCAAGTTTTGTTTGCAAGGGAAAAATAAAATTTGTATTGTCGGAATATCCAAGAAACCATTTTGGAATTGCAGTTTTTAATTTCTCAAAATCAAGAAAACCCACGGTTTCGCACATCATTTCGCCGCCACCGCAAGAAATTATTGCAGAAATATTTTCGTCTAAATAAAAATCTTCTAGTTCTTTTGCACAGATTTTAGGATTTGTACTAATTCCCTTTCCATCGTTTTTATAACAAGTTTCGCCAATTTTTATTTTGTATCCACGTTCTTTAAAAAGACGAATTGCCTCGTTAAATCTTGAAATATAAGGTTCAATCGTTGCTCCAAAAGAAGGTGCTGTAATTGCGATTGTATCTCCAGATTTTAAAAATTTTGGTATTTTCATAAATTTTATCCGTTTTATTTAAGATTTCATTTAAAATTAAAAAAACCGCTCTACTCTAAAAAAGTAAAACGGCTTAATTTTAAACTAAGAATTATTATTTTTTGTTTACAGCATCTTTTAGTGCTTTACCTGGTTTAAATTTTGGTGATTTTGATGCAGCAATTTTAATTGTTTCGCCAGTTTTTGGATTACGACCGCTACGAGCTGCTCTTTCACCTACAGAAAATGTTCCAAAACCAATAATTTGAACATCGTCTCCTTTAGAAAGTTCTTTTGAAACAACTCCAATAAAAGATTTTAAGGCTGCTTCAGAATCCTTTTTAGTAAGACCTGTTTCTTTTGAAATTTCGTCAACTAATTCTGTTTTGTTCATAACATAACTCCAATTTAAATTTTTAGTCCTTTTTTCAAAAAAAAGATATCAAATATTATAACTGCATATTAAGCAAATTTCTAGTATTTTTCTATGGTTTTAAAACATTTATATAAAATTTTGATATTTTTAATTGTTTTATGAAAAATTATGTAAAGATGTCGTGAATGTTGTAAAAAAAATCAAATTTTTTAAGAATTTGTATAACCGCTTGGTCCTTCAACATCATCTTTGTCTTGCGATTGATCATATTTTCCACTTCGAACAAAACCATTTTCATAATAAAAACAAACGGATTTTAATTCTTGAATAACATCATAAGAAACATCTCGCACAGTAATTTTTGTTCCCGGATAAACAGAACCACTTGCCATAACTCTTCCAACAACACGAAGTTCTTTTAAGCGTTTTTGCTTTTCATCAAATTCTTTTTGCATTTCATCAATATTTGATTCGATACTTTCTTTTTGACTTTTAAATTTATTTAATGCATCTTCTTTTTCTTTTGGAATTGTACGCCGAACTTCTTTAGACTTTTCGATTGTTTGAATATTTAAATCAATTTCATCAAGTTCTTTTTCGCAAGCAGCAATCATTTTTTGAAGTTCCAAAAGTCGCATTTTTGCATTAGGATCAATTCCAACTTCAATTATCGTTTCAGTTCCACCATTTGCAGAACCAATATTTTTTGCACTAACTTGTTCAGTCGCAAATAAATGTCCGCCAATAATTGCAGCACGCTTTCCTTTTAAAAGGATTTTTTTCATAGCGGTAACTTCGCTATTCATTATATTGTCGTTTACAACTACATATTCGCCAGCAGTAACTTTTGCATTTTGAATAAAACGTGCCCAAACAGATTTGCTAGAAATTATTTCACCTTCATCTCGCCCCATTACACCTTGAGAAATAACAATATCGCCTTCCGCTTGAAGTTTGCAATTTCCAACAGAACCATAAACTTCTATATTTCCATCAGCCTTAACGCTAAATCCATCTTCAACATTGCCATGAACAATTACTGTTCCCATGTAAGTAATATTTCCAGATTTTATATTAACGCCAGAAACTTCATAAACTTCTTCGACTGTAATCTTGTTTCCAACAAGCATAACATGTCCATTTTTTTCGGCAAGAACAGTGCAGCCATCTCTGTCAAGTTTTACATTTTGACCAAGAGGAATATTTATATCTTTTCCATTTTTTGCTTCAAGATAACGACCAGTAATTGTTTTTCCGCCTTTTCCACGCTGAGGAAGCATTTTTTGAGCAAGAGGCTGACCTGCAACAACATTTTGAATCAAATTTAATTCCTTAAAATCAATTTGACCATTTTTAGTTTCTTTAAGTTTCAGTTTTGTATTATCAGTTTCGAAATTATAAGCAATATATGCATCTCGCCCATCAACTGGCAAAATCGCTGCGGCAACTTCGTAAGGCACATTGTAAACTGGATTATCAATAAAAGCAGAAATTTTATCATATTCTATGCCAGCAACAACTCGCTGAGTTTCCAAAGCGGAAATAATTTGATTTTCAGAAATTTCAGCTCCTCCTGGTCCCGGAGAAGAAACATTGATTGTAGCTTGCATTTCGTCATTTGAAACATCAAGTGCAAGAATTGCATCGCACGCTGCGTTATGATTATAAGAACCAATTTCTACATATTTATTTTCAGTACCTTTTTTGCTAAGTTCTTTTATAAGATTTTCGTCCAAAGAAATATTGTCTGTTCGTTTAGCATTTGCTAAAACATCTTTATCATCAACTTTTTGTCCTCCATTTTCAGGAAGCACAACTTTTAAGTAAATTCCAGAACCAAAATGATGAATATAAAAATAACCATCTTTTTTTACAGGAAGATTTTTTTCGCCAAGATCTTCATCATCAAACATTGATTCTTCAGTAGATTTTTGCTTTTCTTTTATAATGTCAGGATTTTCATAAACTTTTACAAGCCAAGGTTTTTTCATCAATCCTAAAAATCCGCCGTAACCTCTTTCTTGAATTTCATATTCAAGATTAGAAAGTTTTGTTTCAAGTTGAACCGCCGCATCTTGCAGACATTCATCAAGCGTATCGCCACGCACTTCAACTGTGTGGATTTTAGAATCAACTTCAAGTTTTTTTGTCATATCTAAGCGAAGTCTGTCCAAA
The DNA here is from genome assembly GCA_964563305.1 of uncultured Treponema sp. Classification (GTDB taxonomy): domain Bacteria; phylum Spirochaetota; class Spirochaetia; order Treponematales; family Treponemataceae; genus Treponema_D. The sequence goes on along the minus strand of CAZLXK010000135.1, from coordinate 368 downwards.
TTTACCATAACTTTTTCCTAATCAATGATTTTTTAAGTTAGAAAATTCCCTTACGAACGCTTGTTAGTTTTGCTCTTAACCTAAGATTTGCAGAAGAATGAAGTTGACTTACGCGACTTTCGCTGATATTTAAAACTTTGCCAATTTCTTTAAAAGTTAAATCTTCGTGATAATACAAAACGATTACCATTTTTTCATTTTTTGGCAAGTCTTGAATTGCTTGAACAATGCATCTTTTTATATCTTCGCGCTCAACAAGCACATCTGGATTTAAACTGTTTGGTGCTTCAATGCTATCTCCGATTGAAGAATGTTCGCTATCGTCACTAGAATACCAAACGTCATTTAAAGAAAGAACGCTTGTGCCA
>CAZLXK010000134.1:0-7145 GCA_964563305.1 uncultured Treponema sp. | reverse complement strand
CTTAATATGATGACAATGACAGGTTTGATTTTAGGTGTAGGAATGATTGTAGATGCTTCAATCGTAATAATTGATAATATTTACGCTTACCGAAATCGTGGCGCAAAACCTAAAATTGCCGCAATTTTGGGAACTCAAGAAATGATTATGTCAGTTATTTCAGGAAACCTTACAACTATTTGTGTATTTATTCCGTTCTTGTTCTTTATGCAAGATTTAGGATTTATGGGACAAATGTTCCAAGGAATAATTTTTACAATCGTTATTGCTTTAATCAGTTCACTTTTTGTTGCAATTTTCTTAATTCCAGTTTTAGCGGGACACTTTTTGCCACTTTCAAATCGCAACGAAAAACCTGTTACAAATCCTTTCTTAAAATGGCTTTACGGAATTTTCCAAAAAATGCAAGCTGGAATTCGCTGGGCTTACGAAAAAGCTCTAAAAGCGGCTCTTAAACACAGAATTGTTACAATCATTGTTTGTTGTACACTTTTAGCGGTTTCTCTTATGTTAATTCCAACAATGCGTATTCAAATGATGACTGGCGGTCACGATGATAGCGTTACTGTAAATCTTACGTTGCCAATTGGAACTTCTATTGAAGAAACTACAAAAATCACAAATGAATTCCAAAAAATCGTAGAAAGCGAAGTTCAAGGTTATAAAACTTTAATTACAAGTATTGGTTCTTCAGGCAGAAGCGGTGCATCTTATAAAAGTTCGATTCAAATTGTTTTGCCAGATTCAAAAGATCAAATTGATGATGATGTTACAATCCAAAATAAACTTAGAAAGCATTTTAATGATTACGCTGATGTAACGTTTACTTTTGATCAAAGTATGAGACAGCAAATGACTGGAAGCGATATTGACATTGCAGTTCGCTCTTCTTCTTTAGACAACGCTCTTGATGTTGCAAAGCAAATCGGTAAGGTAATGGAAAGTCTTCCTGATGTTGGCGAATATACAATCGACACAACTGAAGGTTTGCCACAAGTTGAAATCGAAATTGACCGCGAAAGGGCATATAATTTTGGCGTTAGCGTTTACACTGTTGCAAATGAAATTAATGCAAGCATAGAAGGTAAATCTTCTACAGTTTATAGGCAAGATGGCGATGAATATACAGTTTACGTAATGCTTCGCCCAGAAGATCGTCAGCAAGTTATTGATTTGGAGCAGATTTACGTTACAGGTTCAAGCGGTTTAGTAAGCGTTGCAAACTTTGCGAAAGTTGTGCGAGGTTATGGACCAGTAAGTATTTCTCGCGAAAATCGAAGTCGTATTGTTCACATAACTGCGGATATTCTTTCTGATGAAAATGCAAATGTTGTTGAAAATAAAATCAAAGAAGGAATTGCTTCATCATTTATTATTCCAGAAGGCGTAAGTGTAAGTTACGAAGGTTCTTGGAGTGATATGCAAGATATGGCAAAAACTTTCATTTTAATCATCATAATGGCGATTATTTTAGTATTTGGCGTTATGGCTGCAACTTATGAAAGTTTTAAGGCTCCACTTATAAATCTTGCGACAATTCCGTTCTTGGCGATTGGTATTGTGTTTATTTACAAAATTACGGGGCAAGCATTCTCTATGTTAAGTGCCATTGGTTTAATTATGCTCGTTGGCATTGTTGTAAATAACGGAATTATTCTTGTTGACTATACAAATCTTTTGGTTGAACGCGGAATGGAACTTAAAAAAGCGTGTTACGAAGCAGGTTGTAGCCGTTTGCGTCCAGTTTTGATGACAACTTTAACAACAATTCTTGGTATGCTTCCAATGTGTTTTGCAACTAGCGGAAGTGCTGGAATGGTTCAGCCGATTGGAGTTGCGGTTGTGGGCGGATTAACATCTTCTACATTTATAACGCTTTTCTTTATTCCAGTTTTGTATTCTTACGTAATGAAAAAGAACAAAAAAGCGTCAAAAGTTAATTTGATGGTAAATCTTCCGCCAGAAGCACAAAAATTCCTTGATGAAGAACGTGCAAAAGAAAAGGCAAAACAAGAATCAGATTTTAACGAATTTGAAGATAATTCTTCTGATGATGATTCTAAAAAAGATGATTCTAAAAAGTAACGCGTCATTCTGAGCAAAGCGAAGAATCTCTTACACATAGATGTTTCGCTGTTGCTCAACATGACGTGACTTACAAGAAACTGTCAGTAGATTCCGTGTCAAGCACGAAATGACAAGTAAAGTTTGTCATCCCGAACTCGATTCATGAGCTGTCAATAAAAAAAATATAGGAGAAATTTAATGTACAGAATAGAGATTATTTCAAATAAATCTGTTGAAGAAGATATTGTTGAAGCACTCGAAGAGTATGTTCCGGGAATTTTGTACACACAAATTCCATTGGCTTACGGCAGAGGAGGCGACAGCCGCAAGCAAGGAACATCAACTTGGCCAGAAACAAATTTTGTTTTAATCAGTTATATTGAAGACGAACATTTGTCGGCAGTAAAGTCTGTAATTAGTGCAATCAAGCAAAAGTTTCCACGCGAAGGCATAAAAATGTTCGTAATAAAAGGTGAAGAGTAAACTTTAAGGTAAGGAATCTTTGTTTAAAGCGAGACTTTGCATTGTAAATCTCGTAAGCACTCGCAGATTGCAATCATTCTGAGTCCTTTAGAGCGAAGAATCTGTTGATAAACTAGTCGGCACTTAGCACATTTTACCGCCAGTTTTTTGTGCTAAGATTTCGCTCGCCTCAAACTTTACTTGCAGTCTAACGTTCAAATTTTGCAATTTCTTCTTGGCAAAGAGAATCGCACATTTCGTTATATTTTACGCCAGCGTGACCTTTTACCCAATTCCATTCCACATTTAACTTTGAGCAAAGAGAATCAAGTGCAATCCAAAGTTCTTGATTTAAAACACTCTTTTTTGCCGCAGTTTTCCAGCCGTTCTTTTTCCAAGACAAAATCCAAGTTGTAATTCCATTTTTTACGTATTGACTGTCTGAAAAAACGCGAATTTTTTTCGATTTCCATTCATCTTTTTGATTTACAGCGTAAAGTGCATTTATTGCAGCACTCAATTCCATTTTGTTATTTGTAGTTTGCTTGTCGCCACCAGAAAGTTTAATTTCTTCGTTTCCATCTAAAATTACACAAGCCCAACCGCCCGCTCCTGGATTTCCGTGACATCCGCCGTCAGTGTAAATAATAATTTCATCGTTTTGCATTTTTCGATTTTAAGCAATTTTTAATTTTCTTACAATCGCTACATCGCCATTGCGTGCCAACAATGAAGAATCTGTTACTCCAACAAATTTTACATTTTTCTATTATTTGGAGCATATTTTGTTGATTTACTTTTAGGCAACCGTCAGTTCGTTATCGTTACAAGTAAAACTTTGCACGGTCTTGCAATCTACTGGCATTTTTTGCAATTTTAAAAATTCTTCTATGCAAAGCTCCCGCTTCAAACCAAACCGCCCTTTCGCACTTCCGCTAATCGCTCCATTCTCTGCAAAACTTATAGTAGCATCGTCATTGCGAGGAGCATTAACGACGTGGCAATCTATTGGTTCTTAGCATAAAGAAAAGTCTCAATTTTGCAGAGAACGCCTTTGGCGGTGCTACACGGCGGGCTAAGTTTTTCTTTAAAAAACTACAGTTTCAAAGTGAAAAACTATAGTTTCAAAGTAAGAAACTGGCGGTTTTGCGAAAGAACTGACTCTTCGATGCGTTTACTTCGAGGATTGCCACTAAAACAATGTATGCCGACAAGCAGGTCGGTGTAAAACTGCAAAAACTTTGAGAATTTTCGCAAAGAGAAAATTCTCGAAACCTACAGGATGTCTGTTAGTAAAACAAAAAAAAGCCGACTTAGAAAAATCCAAGTCGGCTTAATCTTAATTTAATTGCTTAAATTAGAAAATTAGAAATAGTATTTCCAGTAAACTGGGAATGAAATTGTTGTTGAACCAGCGTCGCCTGTTGTAATTGCGAAATCAAGACCAACTTCAATTTTGCTGTTGCCAATTACATAGTCAACATAAGGATTTACATCGATTGTTGCTTCTGAATTTGCTGCATAAGAACCTACAACGCTAGCATTCAAACCTGCTGTAATAGCATCTGTAATTCCATAAGATGGACCAAGTGCTAAGTAAACGTCGTTGTTTCCGTTTGCATCTGCTTCAAAGTTAGTTACAAAGTCAAGAAGAAGATTGAATGCTCCGTTTGTATAAGATGTACCTAAAGAAAGAAGTGTTCCATCAACTCCAATGTCATCATCTGCATTATATGCAAAACCTAAGTTTACAAAATCCAAACCATTGTCAGCAAGTTTTGTAAAGCTTGCAAAAACACCAACTGTTCCGCCCCAGTTGTCGCCATCTTTTCCTGCAACATTGCGAACTGCTACACCTAAAGAACCAAAGTCGTTGTATGCATAGTCAACACCAAGATTGATTGCTGGAGTAACATTGTCGTGTCCAAATTCTGCAGGATTATCTAAAGCTGCACCAATTCGAAGTCCTGCGATTGGGCGAACTACAAGTGCCAAAACGTCTGAACCGAAGTTACCAGCACTTAAATTGTCATCCCAAACTGGAAGATAATCGCCTGCAACATGAACTGCGTCATGGAAACCGAATGTTAAGAAATCAATAGGTCGGAATTCAATGTACCAGTCAGTAACTTCAAGACCAAAATTACCGTATTTATAACTTTGTGGTTGTAAATTAACAACTCTTGTTGCATCTTCAAGACCGAATGTTAATGTTCCTTCGATTAAAGCATCAACTCTGTCTGACAAAAGTTCAACATGAGCCTTGTTTTTAATACCAGCAAAACTTGTTCCGCCATTGTCGCCAGTTTCAATATTAACAATACTTGAACTTAATTTGTTGTATGCATCGATTTCAACTTCTGCGAATACAGATGCACCCATTACTAACATTGCTGCACCAGCAACTAAGGCTTTTACCATTTTTTTCATAAATGATACTCCTAAAAATAGAATGATGAGTTTGCAACGCAAACCTTAGAATCGTTCAAAATAAAATCTCAAACTTTAAGTTGAACTTTTCTAACTCCCTTTTTTGCTAAAATCAAAACTGATTGTTAGCAATATGAAATTAAAATAAATCTAAATTTTAAAATTGTCAATACCTAAGATTTTATATAGAAATACTAGGAAATTTATTTAATTTCTTATATTATAAAGAATTAGACAATTTTTGCTGAAATAAAAAAAATATGACAAATTTTTAAAAAATGTCATAACTCCTAATTCTATATATTATAAAGAATTAGGATATAATTATATGATTATTTGATTGAATTTTACGCGGATTTTACGAAAATTTTTTCTAAAAAACTAAAATTTATTGAAAAAGGTGCGTTGTTTTATGTGGAAATATTGTCATTCCGAATGCTTTCTTAACACGCAACGAAGTTTCAAGCGACGAAGCAAAACATCTATAACTAAAGAGATTCTTAGCTTTGCTCAGAATGACAAGACGGTTAAAATTTAATCTTCCCATTCTGTGTATTTGTCACATTCCAAAATTTTTTGTGCATTTTTTACGCGTTCTTCTGTAGGACTTAGCGTATCTTTTAAGACATAATCAATTCCTAAGTCTTTATATTTTATTGCACCAAGTCCGTGATAAGGCAAAACTTCAACACGCTTAACATTGTGCAAAGTTCTAATAAAATCGCGAGTTTGCACTAAATATTCATCGTTGTCAGTGATTCCAGGCGTTAAAACATGGCGAATCCAAATCGGCTTTTTAATTTCATCAAGATAATAAAACATATCTTTAATGTTTTTTCCTGTGTGACCAGTGAGTTTTATATGTTCTTCTTCGTTAATGTGCTTGATGTCCATCAAAAGAAGGTCGGTTACGTCCATAAGTTTATTAAAAGTTTCAAACCAAACGCCTTCGCGTGTAAAAGGTGCTCCAGAAGTGTCTATGCAAGTGTTGATTTTCTTTTTTTTGGCAAGCGTAAAAATTTCAAGTAAGAAACCAATTTGTGATAAAGGTTCTCCGCCACTTACCGTAATTCCGCCTTTTTTTCCCCAATAACTTCGGCAAGTTAGAGCTTCTTTTACAACGTCAGACGCTTCCCATAAAGTTCCGCCTTTTTTCATGTCCCAAGTGTCTGGATTGTGGCAAAATTTGCATCGCATAGGACAACCGCTAAAAAATATAACAAATCTTGCGCCAGGTCCGTCAACGCAACCAAAACTTTCAAACTGATGAATATAACCTTTCATAAAAGTTCCTATTTTGTTCTTGTAAAGATGAGTTTTTCACTTTTATTTTTGTTTTCGAGTGAAAGAAACTCCGAATTGTTTTCTTTGTAAATTTTAAATGAAGATGATTCAAGCAAAGTCTTTGTAAAAATATCTTCAAATTTCATTGAGCGAGGATCGCCTGCCATTTTTGTGCTTCCGATGTTGTCTTGAACTAAAAATGAAGTTCCGCTGATTTTTGCTGAACCAAAATATCTGTTTACGCCAGAATCTCCGCTGATTGAATAAAAATCGTTTTGTGATTTTTCAATTTTGATATTTGAATCGCAAATTTCTTGAGCAACACCGTTAATTTCAAGAGCGTAAGTTTTCCATTCGCCATCAATAAGTGATGAAGAAGTTTTGCATGCACCAAGTGAAAGTGCTAATCCGAATCCAAGTAAAAATAATGATAATTTTTTCATAAAATTTTCTAAATCCTTTAAGATGTTTATAAGTTGATGATAAATTCTAGAAACTTTTTTTATGGAAAACTTTTATAAAAATTTCTCGCGTATTTTGCAAGACTTAATAAAAACACCTCTCACATTTCTGCAAGAGGCGTTTTGATTTTTAATTTGTCATGCTGAATTTCTGACTGCCGTTAAGCAAGTTAGTTCAACATCTATTGCAAAACAGATTCCGAAACATTGTTCGACCTTGCTCACCAACCGTTCGGAATGACATTTTTTTTAGGTGGTTTCAAGTTCCTTAATCACCGTCAATTTTTACAAACTAGAGCGAAGCATGGCAAGTTCTTGCGATAACGTCGTCTTGCTGCTCTTTTGTAAGATTGATAAAGCGAACCGCATAACCAGAAACGCGAACAGTAAAGTTTGCATATTCAGGTTTTTCTGGGTGAGCCTGACAATCCTTAAGTTTTT
>CAZLXK010000133.1:0-7147 GCA_964563305.1 uncultured Treponema sp. | reverse complement strand
CTTGTTTAACTTCGACTGGCGGAAAAACAAACTTTTTTTCATTTCCATCACTTGCTGAAAAAACTTCAAGTCCACTTAAATTTCCACTTTCCAAAACATAAAATTCCACAAATTCACTTTTATGAACTTGCTCACCATTTACTTTTGCAGTTCCGTAAGCATTTCTGATTTCAGAGAAAATCATTTTTGCAGGATTTGAATTGTAGCCTAAAAAATCCACGCTTAGCATAATTGAATTTTCATTTAAATCTTTTGCGAGAACATTTATTGTGTAATTTTTGCCGATTTGTGTTGATTCTTGAAATTTAAAAAATAAATTGTTTTCTAAAAATTCTGATTTGTCTTCTAAAACTGCAATTTCGTTTCCAAAATCATCTTGTAAACTTGCATTTACTAAAGAAATATTTTTGTTAAATGAAAGTTTTAATGAATTTTCTGATAAAACTTCAAAATTCTGAAATTTCGGAACAGAAAAATCGCCTTCTAAAATTTCAATACCTAAAAAATTTGCGTCAGTTGAATTGCAAGAAATTGGATTTAACGAAAGACAAATAACTAAAACTAAAGCAAAAGACGGAATTAATGTTGAAAAAAAGAATTTTTTAAGATTTTTCATTTACACCTCTACTATATAAATAGACTTCGTTTTGCAAAAATGTAAAAAAAATCAGAAAAAATTTTTAAAAATAACAAAAATTTATTATTTAAAAATACAAAATGCACTCTCGGCAAGAACACTTAATTGGAAAACGGATTCCGCACTTTGTTTGTACATATTGTTTTTCAATGAAGAACCTTGCCTACGTGCATTTTTTATTTTTTAACATTCAAATATTTAACTAAGGAATTTAATCTTCTGTTCTAAAAGTTTCGACCATGTAGCGAATTGATGTGCCTTTATCATCTTCGAGCGTTTTTTGAATAACAAAAACTAAACTTTTGCCAGAATCATCAGTAAAGATTTTATCAATTTGATAAGACGTAATTCCTTTGCGCTTAAAATCTGGAGTTCCAATTTTCCAAGCAGAAAGTTCGTTATTATTTTGGTCAACACGCCGAACGTCAATGTAATATTTTGACATTACATTTTTTCCCTTGCCTTCGTAAGTGGGAATTAATTTTATATGAAAATAAATTGATTCAGTTTCGCTAGAAGATTCAAAATCTTTAAAAACAATTTCGTCAGTTGGTGATTTTTTTTCAGTTTCGCGAAGGAACAACAAAGTTTTTGCATTTGCTGGCTTTGCATTATATTTTGCAAGTTTCCATTCAAGACTTTCCTTGAAATTTTCATAATTTTTTTTGCCAGAACTTTCGTCGCTTGATTTTGCGTTTGATTTGTAAACTTCACCTTTTACATAATCATTTTTTTTGACATCAACTGTATAAATTTCTGCCCAAGCTTTGTAAGTTTTATCAGTTTTTCCGTACTGACCAAAAATATATGTTTTTCCATCTTGAGAAAATCCAATGTCATCAAAAACGGCTGCATCTCCTGCAAAAATTATATTTGCACTTAAAAGACAAATTAAAATTGCAAAAAGTTTTTTCATAATTCCTCCCGATTTTTTTGAACTTAATTTGCGGTAAAATATTCAAAAATGCACTTCGCTTGAAACTTCGTTGCAAGTTCTGCAAGAACAAACTTACCTAAAGTAACACTTAAAAAAAATCTCTTTATTGACAGATTCTGAAACTAGTTCAGAATGACAACTCTATGTTTACTTTTTAAATATCGGAAAAAATAGATTTGTCTTTAGAAATGATTTTTAATGTTTGGAATTTATAGTGTTTTCGTACTTCGACTTCGCTCAGTAACCAACTTGCTCAACCACCGTAAAATTTATACACGCTAGAAAAATAATAATGTTCGCTGTAACAGAAAATTGGCGGCAAGGACGTCGCCGTAAACGTAAAAAGATGCTCAAGAATTTGCGAAGCAAATTCTTGGAACCGACAGGATGTCGGGACTTTACTAAAATTTAAGACTTGAATATTCTTTAAGTATGACTTTAAAAACGCGAAATAAATTACTTTTTGTTTTAATGATAATTGGACTTTCCGTAGCAGTTTTGGCTTTAGTAAGCGTTTTAATTGCCGGAATAAATGGAAAACTTTTTTTGCCACAACTCGAACAAGTTGAGCGTTCTTTTCAGATTTTTCCAAATTCGATTTTGTTTAAATATAATCCTTACGCAAGTTTAGCGGGAATTTTTTTGTTTGCAGTGGCAGCACCAATTCTTTCGGGAATTATTATAAAAGGATTCGCAAAAACGCCTTCGCTTGAGATTGTATTTTTTGGAGCATTTATAATCAGTTTGATTACAGAAGAATTGCGCTTTTTTATTCCCTTAACTGGAATTACAAGAGCTTACGAAAAATATTTGATGGTTCAAACAAAAATTATTATGGGCGGAAGAATTTTAGGTTCGTTGTCGCTTTTATTTTCATTTTGTTTTAATAAACTTGAGCAACGTCAAAATATGGAAAGAAATTTGTTGATTTTAGTTTTAGTTTCGATTTTGGGCGGAGTTTTAATTCCTTTAGATTCAAATAAAATAACTTCAACATTTATGGTTCTTTGTGGCTACAGAAAAATGTTTTTTATTTCTAACCTTTTCATTTTTCTTGCAACAGTCGCGTTAATTCTTATAGACATTCTTGTAAAGAAAAATTCTGATTTGAAAAAAGTTTTGCTTGGTTATGTGATTTTGATTTGCGGATATTTTATTTTGCAAAACACAGATTGTTGGCTAGAATTTGGAATTGCGACTTTACTTTTAATTTTTGGCTCGTACACATATTTGTATTCAGTTCACAGTTTGAATGTTTGGAGATAATCTCGACATCGTGTCGATTACGAGAATTTTCACTTTGTGAAAATTCTCAGGGTCATTTTAGCATTTACGGCGACCTCCTTGTCGCCATCTTCTATTTAACTGTCAGATTGTGGTTTCGAGAGCCTCAACCACTTGACGACAGACAACATAAATGTTAGCACAAGAAAATTTGGGAAATGCCGCCAATCAGAATTGGAATTACTAAGTTGTCAAAATCTTTTAGTGGCAAAATTTCTATAAACATTCCGATTGTCGCCAAAAGGAGCGAAAGTTCTGTAAAATCACTTAAAAAATTTAAATTTGAGCCGTTAAAATAAAGAAGCAAAAAACTTGAAATAAAAATCGCCGTAAAACACGTTAAACTGCCAGCAACAGATTTTCCTTGCGTAAAAGGAACTTTAACTTGACCAAAAAGTTTTCCGAATAAACTTGCAAGTCCGTCACCAAACGAAAGTGAAAAAATTCCAATGCTCGCAGGAAGCCATTTGTAAAGTAAAGACGTAATTAAAATCCCCAAAGCAAGCGTTACTGGTCCCAAAACAAATTTATTTTCATCACGCTTACGAGAAGCAATCACAGTAATTTGAGAAATCAAAGGAACATTTTTTCCGTGCATTCTTAAAATTTCGCTGATTGTATAAAAAATTATTGCGACAATGAGCAAAATTATTGTAAGAACGTAAAAATGTTTTAATAAAAGCGGAATAATCGCTGAACAAATGTGAATTGATTTTCTGAACAATTCTTTTAAGATAAGAATAGTTTTTTGACGTTTTAAAATTCCTTGAGAAAAATGATTTTCTTCCATATTAAAGTCAGCATTAAAATCATCAGAATTATCAAAATTAGAATTTTTACTCAATTTCTTTTTCACCGTAAAGCGTTCGTTTTATTTCCGTGTAAATTTCTGGCCTATAAGTTGAAGTTGGATTTGTTATATATTTTATATTTTGTTCCGCCAAATTTGAACCTTGAAGGCGCACCATTGTTTGAGGATTTCTTGTAAGAGCGTCCCAAGAACGTAAACTTTCTTGCAAATAAACAATCGCTTGAGCATTCATTGCGCTGTTTCCAGTTTGATTTGCGAGTCGGCTTAAAGTAACGCCTAAATTATTTGCAACTTTCATATACATATCGATAATTTCAGTTTGACTTGGCGTAACTTGTCCGCTGTACAAAATTCTGTTCTTTTCGCGTTCAGCGTCAAGTCTTTCGAGCAAATTTTCATAATATCCTTTTGCCACATAAGAATCGTTGCTTAAAGAAAGCGTGTTTGCAAGTGCAAGGTTTAAATTCATATCATTTGGATTTGTGTCGTGACTTTTTATAAACGAACCAAGTGCCGCTGGATAATTTTGTCTTTGATATTGAATGTAACCGATTTTATAGCGAACACTTGAATTGTCATATTTATTGTCAACTGCATTTACGTAATTTGTTAGAGCAGCATCATTGTCGGCAGCAACAAAATAATCTAAATCCGCTAAATCAGCATAAAGATGACCAATATCTTCTGTACTTTCAAATCCGCTTGAAGCATTTTCGCTTTCAAATAAATTTATTCCTTTTCCATAATTTTCTTCGGCAAGCAAATATTCTTTTTGTGTAATATATTGTTCGCCCAAAAGTCTGTAAGAATTTATAAATTTGTAAGTGTCGCGATTATTTCTGATGTTTTGTGAATCAAAAAACTGAATCGCATTTTGTAAATAATAAATTGCCGCGTTTGAATTATTTGTTTGAACAAAATATCGAGCCATATTGTAATGAGCTAAAGGATTTGAAGTGTCAGCAGTTAAGGCTCGCTCTAAAAGTGAACGCAAATCTTCTATATAAAAACGCAAAGGTTCTTCTGCAACGCTTAACTTTCCGTAACGCTTATCGAGCAAAAATCCGCCCAGTTCAATTAAATCTTGGGAACCTAAAGATTTTTTTCGCGGATAAAAAATTTCTTTATAACGCAAAACTTGAGCCAAATTGTCTGTGCGAATAAAATAACGCATTTGTCGACTCAAATAAGTGTCGTTTGTTCCGTAAAGAGAAATTAAAAAATCATATTGTTCTTTTGCAAGCGGATATTTTGATGAATCTTTTTCTGTTGCCCAATCAAGATACAAATCTCCAAGTTGCAAAATTGCATCGGCATCGTTTACGTGATAATCAAGAACTTCGCGTTTTAAGAGTCGCTCGGCTTCTTCATAGTTGAACAAATCATCACTTTCCATTTTTGCCCATTTTAAGCCAGCGAGTTTTTCGTGATTAAATCTTTGCAAAATTCCTCTGTACATCATTCTTGCACGATCAAATTGTTTGTGATTTTGATAATTTTCTGCATAACGATAAAACCATTTTTTCTTAGGTTTGTATGTGAGTGCTCGGTCAAATCTTTCTTCACTTTGCGGATACATTTCTTGATCGATTAAAGCGTAACCTTGCTTGTAAAGATGTTCGGCGATTGAAGGTTTTACAATAAATGTGTTTATTAAAACAAAAAGACAGAAAATCAAAATGGCAGCACCGCTAATCATTAAGGCGCCAGGAATTATTCTGTTTTTTAATTTGTATTCAAGTGATTTTTTGTACGCTTCGTATTCTTCGGCAGAACGTCGCTCAAAGTCACGAGGAACTTCAAGATTTTTGTCAGTCAACTTTTCAAGTTCGCCAGCTAAAGTTCTTGCAGGAACCTTTCGCAAAACTTTTTCTAGGATTTCAAAAAGTGCGTCGTCTGTAAGTTCATTTTTTACGATTAAATCTTCAAGTGCAATTTTTACGTTTAACGGATAAGAATTTAAATTTTTCTTAAAACGCTCATATTCAGAATCAGTAAATGTATTTTTTTGCTTTTTAGTTTCATCTTCGCCCGCTTTACTTGCCTGAGAAAAATTTGGACTTTGAACATTTGGCTTTTTTTTCGAAAAGTCGGCGGTTTGCGTGTCTGAAAATCCAGGAATTGTAAAAAAATCTTCATCATCAGAATCGCTTGTTGTGCCAAAATTTGAATCAAAACTTTCTGGACTTTGCGAATCTTCAAAATTCAAACCGTCAATGTCTGAAGTGTCAAAAGTTTCTTCTGAAACATCGTCGCTTGGAGAAGGAACGTTTCCGCTTGGTTCATCAAAAAAATCATCTGGAAGTTCTTGCGTGGAACTTGAAGCTTCTTGATTCGCGGATTCTTCGCTTTGGTCAGCGGAAGTGGCGGCTGGTTGGACAAAGTTTTCACTTGGCTCGGCGGAAGTGGCGGTTTGGTTAGAAGAAGTTTCTTGACTTTTAGCGTCTTGTGCCTTAATTAAATCGTCAATATTTATGTCGTCCAAGTTTGGAATTTTTTGATTATCCAAAGAACTTGAATCAAAATCGCTTGTGTCAAAATCTGGTAAATCATCGTCAAGTCCGCTTGTGTCGCCAAAATCAAAATCTTGTTCTGGCGGATTTTCAGTTTGCTCGGCGGATTCTTCAGTTGTCTCGGCAGAAGTTTCAGTTTGCTCGCGAGAACCGTCGCTTGAGTCAGCAGAAGTTTCGCTTGATTGTGAAAAAGTTTCGCTTGGCTCGGCGGAAGTTGGAGTTTGCTCGCGAGAAGCGTCAGTTTTGTCGGCAAAAGAATCATCATCAAAATCAAAATTTGAAAAATCTGGAACTTCGTTAAATTCAGTTGGAATATCAGCGTTTAAATCGATTGAGTTTTGCGAATTGTCGTTTTCAAAATCTTCATTTAGAGAATCGACTAAAGTTTTTTCGCTTGAATCTGAAGTTTGCGGATTTTCAGTTTGCTCAGCGGAAGTTTTTTTTGGAGTAGAAGAAGCGACGGTTTTATTTGAAAAACTGTCAGTTTGTGTGGCGGAATCGTTGCTTGGTTTTGAAAAAGTGTCGCTTGCTTGCGAACTTGAAGTTTCTTGATTTGAACTTGGCGAAGTTTGACTTTGATTTGGAGAACTTAAAGTTTTTGCAGTTTCTTCTTGATTTTTTGCGTTTGCTGAAGAATCATTTTGCGGTTTTGCAAAAGGATCTGGAACTTCAAAAGGATTTTGCGTTTGTGGCTCAGAAGAACTTGAAGTTTGACTTTTAAAAATATTTGGATCTAAACCTTCAAATAAATTTTCTGTATTTTGCAGATTTTCTGAACTTGCTGGTGGATTTTTTGAACTTGCTTGCGATGTTGAACTTCGCGAAGTTTGCGAACTTGCTGACGCTGGAGCTGAATTTATTTCATCAAGACTTATATTATCAAAATTTGTACTTTGACGTTGAGTTTTTGCTTGAGGTTTTGTTTGCGGTTTTACTTGAGTCTTTGCGTTTTCTTGCGGATTTGT
>CAZLXK010000132.1:0-7178 GCA_964563305.1 uncultured Treponema sp. | reverse complement strand
AAAAACAAAAAGTTTAACAATAATCGCTAGAAGAACTCCAATAAAAATGTAAAAAAAATATTTACCTTTCTTGAGCATAATTTTATAAATCCCAAAAAATCAAATGTCAGTTTTGAGCGACAAGGATGTCGCACCATTCAGCCGTAAGCAAAAGATGTTTTAAGAGTCTACCGAAAAATAATGAAATACGGTGGTTGAGCAAGGTCGAAACCACTATATATAGTGTTACTGTCATTTCGAGAGCCTCAATGACCGAATTTTATTCTAATATGGAAAAGTTTTTATGTCGATAAATGAAATATGGAATTTATAAATTGCTCATTTTCGTATTCTTATGAACCTTCTTACAAAAAATCTTATAAAAATATGAGATTAAATAAATCAAAATTTGTTCAAAGTGATCTTGTAAAAGAACGTCCAATTACAAATTTTCACGAAATTTTTGCAAACTTAAAAGGAGAAATTGCCTTAAACATAAAAAGCGTGCGTTCTTTTTTTCGTGAAATATTAAAGTTTTGGTTTGTTTTGCCAATTTTAAGTTTTGCCGTTTTATCTTGTTTTTTTAGCGTAAAATTCGTAAATCATTTAGAATCTTATGCAAGAAAAATCAATTTAAATGGAATTTTTGATTCTGATTATGAATTTGTCAATAATGCAATGAATGAATTTGCAAGCGAAACAACTTGGTTTGATCTTGAAGGAAATGTAATTACGCAAGAAGGCGAGACTTCTTCGAGTTTGCCAGAGTTTTTTAAGGAAAGCGTAAAATATGAAACTTACACAGTAAAATCTGGCGACACAATCAGCGGAATAAGCGTAAAATTCGGACTTTCAAATATTTCTACGCTGATTGCGATAAATAATATTTCAAATGTTCGCACTTTAACGCCCGGAACAAAACTTCAAATTCCTTCAATGGACGGTTTAATTTATACAGTAAAATCTGGCGAATCTTTGGCTTCTCTTTCTGCAAAATATCAAATTGCTGTGGAAGATTTACTTGATGTAAATGATTTGTCAAGCGATAATTTAACTGTTGGACAAAAACTTTTTATTCCTGGAGCAAGACTTGATCAAACAACTTTACTAAAAGCGATGGGCGAGATTTTTATTTATCCAATTTCTTCCGGCTGGCGACTTTCTTCAAATTTTGGTCATAGAAAAGATCCTTTTACGGGAATTGATTCTAATCATACAGGAATTGATATGGCAGCTCCAAAAGGAACTCCAATTAAAGCATCTAAAACTGGAACTGTTTCTTACACAGGATTTTCTAGCGTTTATGGAAATTATGTAATTGTAAATCACACTGACGGATATCAAACTTTGTACGCACATATGAGTCAGATTTTAGTAAAAAAAGGTCAGCGCGTTTCTCAAGGCGAAAAACTTGGACTTGTTGGTAGCACAGGATATTCAACAGGAAATCATTTGCATTTTACAGTTTACAAAAATGGAAAATTAGTTAATCCTTTTACTGTCTTAAAGTGATTGGTTTTAGGATTTTATAAAGTTATTTGAAGAATAAAAAATGCACTTTTGGCAAGAACCATGACTTGAAAAACGACTTCTGCACTCGCTTGGAAAGTGCAGCGTAGCATCAAGCAAACTTCGTTGCGAATACGTTTGTGCAGATTGTTTTTAAAGTCAGCGACCTTTAGGTCGGTTAAACCTTGACTACGTGCATTTTTTATATTTTTTAAGTTTAAGGATTTTTATGATAAAATTTAGAAAATTTAAAATAATTTTTTGTGTTTTATTTGGAATTTTTATTTTTAGTGCAAATATTTTTGCAAAAGTAAGTTTTGATGATTTAGATTTGAGTTTACAAGATAATCTTTTGTATTCTGTAAAACACGAAATTCCTGGAACGCCAAGTTATAAAACTCTTTACTTAACAAAATTAAACGAAACAAAATCAGATTCTTCGCAAGAAATTTTAACTTGTTTTCCTGAACAAATGGAACTTTTAAACGAAGGAAAAAAACTTCAAATCAGAAATCGTTACGGAACTGCAATTTATTCAACTCAAAGTTCAAGATTAGATTGGATTTCTAGTGCAAATAAAATTCCAATTGAATACACGCACACAGGAATTTATTCTGTAAGCAAGAACGGAAAATGGGCGGTTTATGTTAAGCAAAGTTCAAGTTCTTTAGGTCAACTCGTTTTACAAAATTGTTCAAGTTTAGAAGAAAAAGTTTTAGTTGAAAATGCTCCGTTTTCTTATGAAAAAATAAATGTAAAATGGTCGCCTTCAAGCTCTTCTTTGATTTACGAAAAAAATTCAAATCTTTATTTTACAACGCCAGAAGTTGCTTTTAAGAATATTCAAATTCCCGAAGAATACAGAAAAATCGGCAAAGGCACAATAAATAGCGTTGCTTGGACTGATTCTGGAAATTTGATTTATATAAGTGGCGATATAATTTATAAAATCAGCGAAAAAGAACTTTTTACTCGCGGACTTTATTCATCTTTAGTTGGAAACGGCGAAATAATCGGAAGATTAACTTCAAAATTTGATAATTTACATAATGTTTTTTTTGTTGATTCTGAAGCAAGCAAAATTGTTGTAATTTCAGAAGAAAAATCGCTTAGTTATTATTCGCTTGGATTAAATTCTTATGATTACATAAAACTTTTGCAATATTATCCGCTAACTTTAATAAAAGGAAGTCCGCTTTCTTATAAAATTTTTTGGACTGGAAACGGAAATCCTGTTTTGTGGATTGATTTTTTAGATTTTAATTCAGTTCAAAAAACTAGCACAGTTTATGCAATTCAAGATGGAAACTTAAAATCGATTTTAACTGTAAAAAATAGTCTTGAACCAAAACTTTCACCAGATAAAAGATATGTCGCATTTACTGGCGGTTCTTCAATTTTTGTTTATGACACAACAACTTGGAAGCCAGTTTCAAAATTGTCTGGAGAAAAAATTTATTCTTTTGTTTGGGCAAGCTCTTCTTTGCTTTATGTTGGCGGAGAATATTCAGTTCGATTGTGGAAATTAGATTCGTCTTCGATGGCTTCTTCTGCATTAAGTTCAACAAATCAAACTTTAGCACAAGTTTCGCAAGGATTTTCGCTTACATTATTTTTGTCTTCACCTTACAAAAGTTTTTGGGACGAAGAAAAAATTATTTGTCAAAACGGAAACGATAAAAAATTTTATCAATATGATTTTTCTTCAAATCTTTGGCGAGAAACAAAAAATTATTCTCAAGTAAAAAATTCTGAAAAGAACGGAAGATTTAGAGTTTTTCTTGGCACAAGCGTAAATCCTAAATTTGAAAATGAAATTTTTGTTCGCTCACTTTCTGGAAAAGTCATTACTTATTCAGTTCATCCTGAAAGTGAAATTAAAACTTCAAAAACTAAAAGAATTGCGTTTGCTGTTGACGCAGTTGATTCAAGCGAAGGTTTATCTCAAGTTCTTAGTGTTTTAAGCTCTTTTAACGTAAAAGCAACTTTTTTTATTAACGGAGAATTTATCCGCAGATATCCAGTTGAAACGCGACAAATTGTTTCTAGCGGTTATGAATGTGCGTCAAGTTTTTATTCAAGTGCAAATCTTTTGCAAAATAATTTTGTGATTGATGATGATTTTATAAAACGCGGACTTGCTCGTGCCGAAGATGAATTTTTTGCAGCGACTGGAAAAGAACTTTCTTTACTTTGGCACGCTCCTTATTATGTTTCAAATTCTGCAATGAAAAAAGCTGGCGAAAGTGCAGGCTACAAATATGTTGAAGCGTTTAATAAATTTAATGACAGAGTTACGCTCGAAGATCAAGAAAAATCACAAAGTAAAATCTATTTTAGTTCAAGCGAATTGATTGAAAAATATCTTGAAAATCTTTACGACGGAATGATTATTCCAATCAGTTTGGGAAATTCAAATGGAAGTCGATTTGATTATCTTTACGAAAATTTTGCTCTTTTAATTTCTGCAATTTTAGATAACGATGGCGAAATTGTTGATTTGCGTGATTTTTTTTAATTTATTTTATAAAGCAACGATTGTAAGCGTAAAGTTTTTGTGTAATAAAAATTTGCAATTTTGATTTTGAAGAACTTTCTCTGTCTGCAACAAGCGGAACTTCGTTTAGAATATTTTTGTCAAGCGAATAAATAATTGTTCCATATTGCTCGCCTTGCTTAACATTGCCAATCAAAACTTGCGGAATTTTCACTTGGATTTCCAAAGAATCCACAGAATCTTGCGGAGAATTACCTTTTATAAACGGAACTGTAAAATCTTGAGAAAAGGACGGAATGAGTTTTACGCCTTTTTCTTTTGAAGCACTTAAATTTATAGAAAACGATTTTTCTTCGCTAGGAACATAAGAGGCAAATCCGTTAAATGCAAAATCCATAAGAGTTTTTCCGTCTGCGTTTCTATATAAATTTCCTTGAGCACTTCCAATTCCTGGCCCGCCCATTGTTACAGAAAGAAATCGCCGATTATCTCTTGTGGCAGTAAGTGCAAGATTGTAACCGCTTTCGTAAATAAATCCTGTTTTTAAACCGTCAACGCCTTCAAGATTTCCCAAAAGTTTATTTGTGTTGTATTGAATTATCGCTTCTGAGTCACCTTTAGATTTTTTATATTCTGGAAGATTTTTTTCTAAAGGATAACGCAAAACTCTTTGTGAATGAAATTCTTTTATGGCAAATGGAAATCTTGTAATGTAATTTCTGCAAAAAGCGGCAAATTCTTTTGCTGTTGTAATATTTTTTTCGCTATAACCGCTAGATTCTACAAAGTGAGTTTTTGTTAAGCCCATATTTTGAATTACGTCGTTCATTTTTTGAACAAAACTTTCCATATTTCCCGCAACATAATGAGCAACTGCAATCGAAGCGTCGTTTCCGCTAGCAATCGAAAGTCCCAAAAGCAATTCTCTTAAAGTTACAATTTGATCTTGTGCCAAAAACATAATTGAAGCGTCGCTTGGAAGATTTACAGCCCAACTTTCACGCGGCAAAGGCACAACATCGTCTAAAGAAACTTCGCCTTTTTCAACAGCGTCAAAAACTACATACATTTCTACAAGTTTTGTCATGCTCGCTGGCGGAATTTCTTGATCAGCGTTTTTTTCAAAAAGAATGTCGCCAGTTAAAACATCAATTAAAATTGCACTTTTTGCGTTTATAAATAAATTTGCATTTACAGTTTTATATGGAAGATTGTGCAAAATCTCAGTGCGATTTGGATATTTTTTGTTGCGAAGAGAATTAAGTTCAGTTTTTTGCTCCAAAGTTAAATCTCTTAAATTTTGAACTTTTCGCGGATTTGTAAGATTTAATGCGCAAATGTGAAAACTTAAATACAAAACGCACAAAATCAAACTTGAAAAAATGAATGGAATTAAAATTGGCTTTTTTGACTTTAGATTTTTTAAATTTGGATTTGAAAACTTTGCTGACGTTTTTTTTGAATCAGAAAAGCTTGAATCAGAAAAATCCGCCGAGAAATTTTTTTTGTTAAGTTTTGAACTTTTTGAATCTTTTAAGTTTTTTTTGATTTTACTAAAAAGCGAATGTTTTTTTTTAGGACTAAAATCTAAATAATCTTCGTTGTAAAATTCCATTTTTGTTTTTTGACCTTAATTTTTTAAATTTAAGATTATCGGATCAAGTCCGATAATGACACATTTATTGTCTCTAAAGTTTGCTTGACAAATTTCTTAAATACATATCAGTTAAAGTGATTGCCGTCATTGCTTCTATAACTGGAACAATTCTTGGGCAAAGACAAACATCGTGCCGACCTTCAATTAAAATGTCGCAAGCGTTTCCGTTTATGTCGACAGTTTTTTGCTTTTGATAAATGCTTGGAACAGGTTTTACTGCCGAGCGAAAAATAATGTTGTTCCCGTTTGAAATTCCGCCTAAAATTCCGCCAGAATTATTTTGCGTAAACTTAAAATCTTGTGCCATAGGATCGTTATTTTGACTTCCTGTTAAATCAGCGGCTGCAAATCCTTCGCCAAACTCAATTCCTTTTGTGGCACCAATTGAAAGAATCGCCTTTGCAAGTTCAGCGTCAAGTTTATCAAAAACTGGCTCGCCTAAACCTGCCTTTATGCCTTGAACTAAACATTCAACAATTCCACCGCAAGAATTTCCTTGAGAAGCAAATTCTTTTATTTTTTCTTCGATTTTTTGTGAAGTTTCATTGTCTGGGCAACGAAGCGGATTTTTTTCGATTTCTTCTAAATTGATTTTTTGAACACTTATTCCAGCAGCACGTTTTGTGTACGCTGTAATTTTGATTCCTTTTTGTGCTAAAAAAAGTTTTGCTAAGGCACCAGCGGCAACTCTTGCACAAGTTTCTCTTCCGCTAGAACGACCGCCGCCTCTGTAGTCGCGAATTCCGTATTTTTCAAAGTAAGTAAAGTCAGCGTGACCTGGACGAAATTTATCTTTTATGTTTTCGTAATCTTTTGAATGTTGATTTGAGTTTCTGATTAACATTGCAATTGGCGTTCCTGTTGATTTTCCTTCAAAAACGCCACTTAAAATCTCTACAAAATCGTCTTCTTTTCTTGAAGTTACTGCACTTGAAGAAGTTCCAGGTTTTCTTCTTGCCATTTCATTTTGAATAAAAGTTTCGTCAATATTTAGTCCAGAAGGTAAACCGTCAACAATGCAACCTAAGGCTTTTCCGTGACTTTCGCCAAAACTTGTAACTTTAAAAATTTGACCAAATGTATTTCCTGACATAAAAATTTCCTTAAGTAAAATCGGCAAAAGTTTAGCAGAAAAATTAAAGAATTACTAGAAAATTTGAAACGTCTTTTTTATTACAAACGAATTTGTTTAGATGTAATGGTTTTCGATTTTTTAGTAGGGAACGTTGTTAGATGCGAACAAATCCGTTTGTTTATAAACTGTCAGTTTCTTGTATAAAAGCTTAGCCCGCAGTTTAGTTTCGACTTACTGTCGATTACGAGAATTTTCTCTTTGCGAAAATTCTCAAAGTCTTTGCAGTTTTACGGCGACATGCTAGAAACTTCGTTGCAAGTTCCCTGTCGCCATCTTTTGTTAATTAGAAAATTTTTTTGTACTAAGTGCGAAAAGCGGGAAATGTTTGGGACGGACTGTTAGCACGAAAAATTCTAGTGAATAAAAAAGTGTGCTCCAAAATCCAAAGAAAGTTAGAAAGT
>CAZLXK010000131.1:0-7199 GCA_964563305.1 uncultured Treponema sp. | reverse complement strand
CCCGCCGTGTAGCACCTTTAGTCTCGGGCAAAAGTTTTAAGTTTTCTTTATTAACCGCTCGTAGATTGCTTAGGTGCTTTGCTTCTCGCAATGACGCGTTAAACGTAAGTTTTGCCCGAGATGAGCGTGAGCGAAGTGCGAAAGGGCGGTTTTGTTTGGGGCGAACTATTAGCACGAACAAATTTCGCTGAGTGAGAAAAGTGTGCTCCAAAATCAAAAATTCTCGACAAGTTTTATATTCTTTGTTAAAATAAATTTGTGTCAGAATTATATATTGTTGGAACTCCGATTGGAAATTTGGGAGACATTACTTTTCGTGCTTTGGAAACTTTTAAATCTGTGGACGTAATTGCAGCCGAAGACACAAGGCACACTTTGCAACTTTTGACACATTTTGGAATTCAAAAGCCACTTATTAGTTGTCGCTCTCAAAATGAAGAATTTGCTTCGGAAAAAATTATTAAGGCACTTGATGAAGGTAAAACTGTTGCTTATGCAAGCGACGCTGGAACTCCGGGAATTAGCGATCCTGGTGCAATTTTAGCTCAAAACGCTCGCAATGCTGGGCACAAAGTTATTCCAATTCCTGGCGCAAGTGCTTTTGCAACTTTGGCAAGCGTGGCTGGTGCTGGCGGAAAGACTTTGATTTTTGAAGGATTTTTGTCGCCAAAACCTGGCAGAAGAAAGTCTCGCTTAAAAGAACTTATGGAAAGTGGAGCTGCCGTAATTGTTTATGAAAGTCCTTTTAGAATTGTTAAACTTTTAACTGACATTGCCGATATTGATAATAATAGAAGAATTGTTGTTGGTCGTGAACTTACAAAACTTCACGAAGAAATAACTGACGGAACCGCAAAGTCTGTTTTAGAAGATTATTCTTCGAGAGATAAAATTCTTGGAGAATTTGCGGTTTTTATAGCAAGTTGTTAGTTTTTTTTGAATTTTTAGGGGATTTTATAAAAAATTCTGCGAGAAAATTGTAAACTTTTTTTATAGAATTCCGATAATTAAAACGAGGCAAGATATGATGATTGATAAAATTTCAGGAGTAAATCCACTTAACAATTTACAGAACACAAAACGTACAAATAATGTGTCAACAGTAAATACTTCATCAGATGAAATTAGCATTTCTAATGAAGCAAAGGCTTTAGCGGATGCTTACTATCTGGATAAGGTTGCAAAAGAGACACCTGATGTACGTGAAAATCTTGTTGAAGCAGTTAAGCAGAAAATTCAAGATCCAAATTATTTGAATGACGCAACTATTGCTGCGACAGCGGATCAAATTCTTAGTGCTTTCGGACTTTAATTGTGCAAAAATTTTAGGGGATAAAATAGGGCGGAACAAAAATTTCCGCTCTTTTTTTTTGCGATTTTTTGTTACTTGAAAGTTTGTCCCAAAAGTAATTAATGTGTCATTATCGGGCTTGACCCGATAAACTACAAAGAATGAAATTATGAAAAAATATTACATCTATATACTTATGAACCATACAAATTCAACACTTTATATTGGCGTCACAAATGATTTAAAACGTAGACTTTATGAACATAAAAACAAACTGGTAGAAGGTTTTACTTCAAAATATAATGTGAATAAACTTGTCTATTTTGAAGAAACAACTGATATAAAAAGTGCTATTCAGCGTGAAAAGAATTTAAAGAAATGGAAACGAGAATGGAAAAATGAACTTATGCAAAAGAATAATCCAGAGTATAAGGATTTAAGTAATGGTTGGTGGTGACGCTGGTGCAAAAAAAATTGCTATTAAGGTTATTCGCAGATTGCCGTGTCAAGCACGGTAATGACAATGTTAATTTGTATAAAATAGGAGTTTAAATTGGCGGATTTAATTTTTAAAATTTCACCAAATATTATTTTAGGTTCTTACGTAACAAGTCGATTAGGACAATATGCTAGCGAATGGGGCAACAAATTTATGCTGATTTTAGATCCAATTCTTAAAGAATCGAATACTAGCCAAAAAGTTACGCAAGCTTTAAGCGACAGAAAAATAGATTTTTTTACATTTGATGAAATCCCAATGATTGCTAATACAGAAGTTTTGTCTGTGGCACTAAGATTAGCAAAAGATGCTTGTGTTCACGGAATTATTGCTTGTGGCGGAGCGAGAACTTTATCTTTAGCAAAAGCAGTTTGTGCACTTTATCACGAAACGCACGATTTATATGATTTTGTTGACGGAACAAATCCTTCTGTGGCTCCACTTCCACTAATTTGCTTGCCTTCTACAATGCGAGACATTTTTTTATTTACCGACAGAGCAGCGATTGTTGACGCGAGAAGTTCAAAAATCAGTCTTATAAAAACTCAAAATGGACTTTGTAAATCTGTAATTTGGGATCCTGCTTTAAGCGTCGCCTTAACTGAAAAACAAGTTTCAAGTATGACGCTAGAAACTTTAGCTTTGGCGATTGAAGCGTATATGAGTCAAAAATCAAGTTTTTTTAGCGATATGTTGATTGAAAAATCGCTTGAACTTTTAAGTTATGCAATAAATGGTTCTCCAAGTCTTACAATCACAACGCCAAAAGAACTTTTGTTGGCTCAAGGCGGATGTTTAGCTTCTTTAGGAGCAGCGAGTTCTTCTTTAGGTGCGTGTTCGCTTATTGCATTGACCGTAAATTCTCGATTTAACGTTTCGCGTTCTTTAACAAGTTCAATCCTTTTGCCTTACATAATTGAAGATGGAGCGAAATTTCAAGCGTCACGTTTAGCTAAAATTGCAAAAATCTTAAAAACTTGCGAAAAAAATGCTAACGATATTGAAGCGGCAAATTCTTTGGCAGAATATATTAGAACTCGAATTGCACAAATCAACATTCCGTCACGATTAAAAGAACTTTCACTTTCGATTGAACAACTTTCACTTGCTGTGGAAGATTGCGGAACTTTGGATTTAATAAATTCGCTTCCTCGAAGTATGACAACTGATGATTTGTTTGAAATTGTAAAACAGGCTTATTGATTTTGAGACTTATTGATTTGAGGATTTTTGATTTATGATTGATCCAAATAAACTTTTTCAACTTTCTGCTGGACAAAAAAGGCGAAAACTTGCATTAACTTTTGGCGAACTTGAACGTGATATTGCGGGAATTGCCGAAAAGGGAATGGAATATAATTTTACAAAAATGTCACGCGTCGATTATACAAAATCGATTTGTAAAATTGTGCTTGAAGATCCAAAACTTCCTCAAGAAAGTGCTCAAAAACTCAAAAAGATGCTTTTAAAAGAACCTTTTGACGAGCGACGCGTTTGTAATTTTGCCAGAAACGAACTTTTAGCAATAATTGGAACTTTTCCAGCTGAATGGGATTTGGTGATTGCTCCTCACAGCCAAGATAAACTTTGCGTGGAAAAGCGACGCTTTTTTAAGGGCGTGAGTGTTTACGCCGAAGATATTCGTTCGCCTTTTAATATTGGGTCGATTTTTAGAACTGCCGAAGCAATGGGCTGCGAAAGCGTTTATATTTCTCCGCAATGTGTTGATCCAAATCAGAGCAAAGCAATTCGTAGCGGAATGGGTTGCATAGAAACTTTAGGATTTAAGCGTTGTTCTTTAGATGAATTAAGTCTTGAACCTAATGGCAAAAATATTTTTGTTTTAGAAACTGGCGGAACTCCACTAAAAGAATTTGACTTTCCAAAAGAAGGCATTGTGATTATTGGCTCAGAAGAACTTGGAGTAAGTCCAGAAGCTCTAAAAAAAGCAAATTGTGGAACTGTAAGTATTCCAATGACCGGATTAAAAGCGTCGCTGAATGTTGGCGTAGCGTTTGGTATTTTGATGCAAGAGTGGATTTCTCGACTTCGTGTCAATCAGTAAAATTTGTTAGCAACAAAAAAATACACTTCGCTTAAAACTTCATTGCTAAGTGCAAGCAGATTCTTCAGCGTTGCCTCAGAATGACGACATCCGCCTTAACACAGAAAGTTTGAAATTTCTTAAAATCAAAATGACACAAATTTTAGATTGTCATATCAAGTCCGACAATGACACGTTGTTGCAAGAACAATTCCTTAGACAAGTGCAGGACAAAAACATCAGCGTAAATCAGAACGAATTTGGGCTTTTAAATGATTTTTTTAAGCGATCACTTATATTTTTTAGTTTTTCTTCAGAATTTATGCCAAACATATTTAAAACAAAAGGTTCAATTTGGTCAAAAACAATTTTTCCGTCAGCGAAATATGTTAAAGAATCAGCAAGATAAACAATGCAAGTAAGTTTTTTATATTGCTCAGGTGCACTTTCTGGATCGTGATGATAACGAATTACGTTTACGATATTTTCTGGAAAATTCCATTTTTCTGCAATTAAAGCACCAACTTCTCCGTGATTAACGCCAGCAACTAAACTTTCAAAAAGTTCTTTAGAAATTCCGCGACTTTGAGAAACTTCATTTATTTTTTGCAAAATATCAGGATGTGCAGTTTCAAAAATAATTTTTCCCATATCGTGCAAAAGTCCGCAAACATAACTGTCATCAATACAATATCTATCTTTTGAATTTGTACAAAAATTTCGAGCAAGATTGTAAGCGTTAAATGCAACTTGGTAAGAATGTTCCCACATTTTTCTGTTTTCAGAATTTGATTCAACCATAAGATTTCGCATAGAACCAATGGAATACAAAAGATTTCTTATTCCGCGAAGTCCCACAATTTTTACGGCTTCTGGAATTGAATCGCAAGGACTCGCAAGCATATAAGCAGCAGAATTTACAAGTTTTAAAAGTTCAGCAGTAAGCGAAACATCATTTGAAATATTAATTGCAATGTCGCTAATTTTACTTTTTGGATCGTTTATTAACTGATTTATGCGAGAAATGTTTTCAGGAAATTCTGGAAGTCCATCAATAAGATTAACAAAACTTTTTGAAAGAACAGCAATATCTTTCTTAAGTTTTTCATCGAATGGCAAAATAAGTCGCGTCATAGTTTCGCCATTTTCGCTTGTAACTTGGAAATTTTCTTCGGTAAGCCCAATATTTCGTAAAACCAAAATCATTATTACAAGTCCAAGTCCCGCACCTTCAGAATCATCTAAAAGTTGACTCATTCCGTCAGCAACAGATTCATACATTTGTGCTCGCGTAATTTTGTCGTGAATTCGTTTGTATTCAAAAACCGTAAGTGAGGCTTTGTTCCGAATGTCAATTTTAATTTTATTATTTCTAGTTTGAAACGAAACTTTTACGTAAAGTCCTAATTTTCTTTGCTGATTAAGATAATAATTTATGTTATTCAGCGTGTCTTTCTTAAAAGTTTTCATTCCAATTCCATAATCTGCACGATTATTTATATCAAGACCTTTGTCCATAAAATAAACTCGTTTTGTATTAGCTTTTTTTGCGTTATTTACAAGTTCTTTTATGCAATAAGAAAGACTTTCTATCATTTGACGCTGATTTAGTTGAATTAAAAAGGATTTTAAAACATCAGTAATATACTGCTCCATTTCGTGAGGCAAAGTGTAAGTTGTTATTGTGAGCGGAACTCCATTTTGAATAGCAAGTTTTATTTTAGATTCATCAACTTTTATTTTTTTTGTTTGATTTTGTTCCATTTAGTAAAATCCCAAAAATATTTTAACATAAATTTGAATGAAAAGATAGAAAAAGTAAAATTTTTGGATTTTTGGGCACATTTTTTGCTGTCGCAAAAAACCGGGCTATTGCGTTATAAAATTGTGCTTCGCCCAATTTTTCCGTTCAGCCTTGCAATCTTCGCTTGCAAGTCCGAACCGCTACGCGGCTTCTATCCCTTGTGCAATACAAAATTCATTTGCAAATCAAAATAAAAATTTGCGTTATCAATATTGCTATGTTATTATAAAAAATATCTTAAAATTATCTTAAAAACTAAACTTAACATAAAAGGTTGGCGTGTATGGAAAAATCTGAAACAGAAACAAAATCAAAACGGAAAAGTCTTGTAAAAAAACTTCTTGCTGGAGTTTTTATTGCAGTTCTTATTTGTACTGCTGTTCAAACTTTGGTTATTTCTCTTAGCGTTGCAAAACTTGAAGTAAATAATGCAGTTACTAATTATTCAGAAATCATTGAAGCATATTCAATGGACATAGAAAACGAAATTGAAGGTTATTTTAGAGCTTTGGAATTTTATACAAACAGCGACACTTTTAAAACCGGCAGCAAATCAGAAATTGTTAATTGGCTTCACAGTCAAGAAAAAAATCGCAGCGACATTTTTGATTACATTATGTATTGCGAAAGTGACGGCCTTGCTTACACAGACATAAATACAACTACAAATATAAGCACGCGTTCTTATTTTAAGGCAATTTTTCAAGACAGAAAGAACAGTTTTGTAGATAATCCGATTATTTCTTCAACAACCGGCAAACCAGTTATTCACGTTACAAAATCAGTTGTTCAAAATGGAAAAAATGTTGGACTTGTGGCTGGAGTTGTAAATGTTGAAAGTATTGTAAAAATGCTTAACGAAATCGAAATTGGAAACGAAGGTTACGCTTGGCTTTTGGCGAGCGACGGACTTGTAATTTCGCATCCTAAAACAGAATATGTAATGAGTAAAAATTTTATTACAGGGCTTTCTCAAGGACACGAAGATATGGCAGCAGTTGCTAGAGAAATTTCTTCTGGAAAAAGTGGATACAAATGGGTTAAAGGACTTGGAGATAGCAAAAACGATTTTATAATTTACAACGGAATTAACGGAACTCCTTGGGGACTTGCACTTTCTGTTCCGCAACATCAAATTTATGAAGTAATAAATATTTTTATAAAGCAAATGGTAATTGCTAGTATTATGACAATAATTTTACTTCTTGTTTTAACTGGAATTTTGCTTATTACAAATTTAAAAGCGTTAGGAACTGTTGAAAATGCAATCACTGAAATTGCTTCAGGAAACGCTGATTTAACTAAAAGAATCACATTTAAATCTAACAACGAAATTGGTTATTTGGTAAAAGGATTTAACGGATTTACAGAAAAACTTCAAACTATAGTAAAACAAATAAAATCTTCAAATGAAAATCTTAAAACTTACGGAAACTCTCTTTCTTTAAGTGCCGAAAATACTGGAAGTTCAATCACGCAAATTATTTCAAACATCGAAAGTTTACAAAAGCAAATCATAAATCAAGGAGCGAGCGTAGAAGAAACTGCCGGTGCGGTTAAT
>CAZLXK010000130.1:0-7232 GCA_964563305.1 uncultured Treponema sp. | reverse complement strand
GTGAAAACGGAAGTGCGAAAAGCGGATTTTGTTTAGGTCAAATACTTTGCAAAGAAAAGAATTGCTGGAATAAAAAAATTTGCTCCAAAAGGAAAAACTATGAAATACGATTTTGATAAATTTGTTAATAGAAAAAATTCTGCTTCGTTAAAATGGAACGTAAAAGAAGGCGAGTTGCCACTTTGGGTTGCTGATATGGATTTTGAATGTGCTCCGGCGATAAAAGATGCAATTTTACAAAAAGTAAATCAGGGAATTTTTGGATATTCAATTATTCCAAATGAATGGGCACAAAGTTATATTTATTGGTGGAAAAAACGTCATAATTTTGAAATTAAGGCAGAAGAACTTATTTTTTGCACTGGAGTTGTGCCAGCAATTTCTAGTTTGGTTAGAAAATTAACAACGCCCGCAGAAAAAGTTTTAGTTCAAACGCCTTGCTACAATATTTTTTTTAATTCGATTGTGAATAATGGTCGCTTTCCTATAGAAAGTCCTTTAAAATACGACGGAATTTCTTATTCAATAGATTTTGAACGCTTAGAAAAAGATTTATCTGATCCGCAAGTTACTTTGATGATTTTATGTAATCCGCAAAATCCAACTGGCAATATTTGGTCAAAACAAGAACTTGCTCAAATTGGTGAACTTTGTAAAAAACATAACGTAATTGTTATAAGCGACGAAATTCATTGTGATATTGCTGAACCAAATTTTTCATACATTCCGTTTGCAAGTGCTTCTGAAACTTGTGCTGAACTTAGCGTAACTTGTATTTCGCCAACAAAATGTTTTAATATCGCCGGAATAAATTCTAGTGCGGTTTTTGTTAGGAATAAAGCTTTAAGACACAAGGTTTGGCGAAGTCTTAACACTGACGAAATTGCGGAACCAAACGTTTTTGCAGTTGATGCGACAATTGCGGCTTTTACAAAAAGTGAAGATTATCTTAACGAACTTAATAAATATCTTTTTGCAAACAGAAAATTCGCTTGTGATTTTATAAAAGAAAAAATGCCTCAGTTTAATGCGGTTGCTGGAAAGGCGACTTATCTTTTATGGCTTGATGTTAAACAAAATGGTGATGATTTTGCTTCAAATCTTAGAAAAGAAACTGGACTTTTTATTAACGGTGGCAGTGAATATGGAAAATCCGGTGAAAATTTTGTTCGAATAAATTTGGCTTGTCAGCGTAAAGTTCTTGAAGATGCGTTAAATCGGCTTAATGATTTTGTGAACAAAAATAGAAAATGTTAACAAAAGATAACAAATGTTAATACTTGCAGAATTTTTCAATTTTAATATAATCATTTTCTATGAAAAATGAAATTAAACAAAATCTTGAAACTGAAGTCAAATCAGAGAAATCAGAAAATATTTTAGGAACTGAAAAAATCGGCAAACTTCTTACAAAATTTGCTATTCCAGGAATTATTTCTATGGTAGTAAATTCTTTGTACAATATTGTTGACCAAATTTTTATTGGACAAGGCGTTGGTTATTTAGGAAATGCTGCAACTAGCGTAATCTTTCCGCTTACAACTTTTGCAACGGCGTTTGCTCTTTTGTTTGGTGATGGTGCGGCGAGTTATATGAGTTTGCAACTTGGTAAAAAAAATAAAGAAGACGCAAGTCGAGGAACTGCCGCTGGAATTTTAGGATTTGTTGGAATTGGAATTATAATTGCAGCACTTTATCTTATTTTCTTAAAGCCTTTGTGTAAAATTTTTGGCGGAACTGAAGCGGTTTTGCCTTACGCTTTGGAATATGGCGGAATTATTTCGCTTGGATTACCTTTTGCGGCAATTTGTGCTGGCGGTTCTAGCATAATTCGTGCAGATGGAAATCCTGGCTTTAATATGATTGGACTTTTTACTGGCACAATAATAAATATTGTTTGCGATCCACTTTTTATTTTTGTATTTCACTGGGGCGTTGAAGGTGCGGCTTGGGCAACTATTTTAGGTCAAGCGGCAAATGCTTTTCTTAACATATATTATTTTGCGAAAAAGATGCGTTGTGTGGATTTGAATAAGGAAGTTTGGAAAAATTGTCGTCCTTATATTACAAAAGTTTCAAAACTTGGCATTTCTAGTTTTGTAACACAAATGTCAATGGTTCTTGCAATCGCAATCAGAAACAATATTCTTGTTCATTACGGGGCACAAAGCAAATATGGTTCAGATATTCCTTTGGCAACTTTAGGAATTACAATGAAAACTTTTGCAATTATTATGAGTATTGTGATTGGACTTGGGGCTGGAGCACAACCGATTTTAGGTTATAATTATGGAAGCGAAAATTATGCTCGCGTAAAGAAGACATTTAAAATTGTTTCGATTATTTCAACTTTGATTTGTACAGTTGCATTTCTTATTGCACAAATTTTCCCAATGTCGATTATAAAGATTTTTGGTTCAGAAAGTGATTTGTATAACGAATTTGCCGTAAAATGTATGAGAATTTATCTTGGACTTATTCCTTTAGCAGGAATTCAAATTTTTAGCGGAATATTTTTTCAAGCTTTAGGATATCCAGTTCAATCTTCTGTGCTTTCTCTTTCAAAACAGATTATTTTCCAAATCCCATTTACAATTATTTTGCCGATTTTTTTAGGAATAGAAGGCGTTTTGTGGACTGGTCCTGTTTCTGACCTTTTATCTTTTGTGCTAACCGTAATTCTTCTTCTTGTGTATTGGAAAAAGATTTTTGATGAAAAAAAGTGATTTTGCGTGTTATGCTGACTTGGTGATTTCTTGGTTTTGTCATTCCGAATTGTTTGGTGAGCGAAGTCAAACCATATGAATCTGTAATATTGAATTTTTTTATTGACAAGCCAGGAATCAAGTTCATATTGACGACTTTTTATAGTGACAGATTTCTGTATCGAGCACGGGAATGACAGTTCTTTCAGCGACTTCAATCAAGTCCGATAAATGACACAGCGACAAAACTTAATAAATCTTGTCAAATTCTTTTAGCGGAAGCGGTTTTGAAAAATAATAACCTTGGATTGTGTCGCAATTTGAAGTTTTTAAGAAATTAAATTGTTCTTCAGTTTCAACGCCTTCTGCAACAACATTTATTCCCGATTCTTTCGCAAAAGAAATTGTGTGTCTAAGCAAAGAATCACCACCTTGAGTTCCAATAAAATCAACTAAAGTCTTATCCAATTTTATTGTGTCAAAATGCAAAAATTGTAAACTTGCCAAAGAAGAATAACCAGACCCAAAATCGTCCATATGAAGTTCAAACCCGTACTTGTTAAAAGGATCTGCAAAACTTTTTATGTCTCGGCTCAAAAAAGCGGCACTTTCTGTAATTTCAATCGGAACAAGATTTTTAGGAATTTCATAATCTTCAACAATATTTAAATATTGCGGAACTAAATTTGTGTTAAAAATTGTAACTCGCGAAAGATTTATTGAAATTGGAATAACTTTTAAGCCTTTTTCCAATCTTTTTCGCTGATATTCACAAACTGAACTAAAAACATATTCATCAAGTTTTTTTATAAGGCCATCGCGTTCAAAAAGTGGAATAAAAGAATTTGGCGGAATTAAAGAACCATCTTTGCTTCTCCAGCGAATTAACGCTTCGGCACCATTTATTGTTTTTGTTAAAGCGGAATATTTTGGCTGAAACCAAATTTCAAAATCACCATTTTCAAGCGAAGATTCAAAATTTTCTTCCATTTCTGCATTTAATTTTTGCTGATAAATAATTTTGTTGTCGTAATAAACAACATTTTGGTCAATTTTATGCGTAATTGATTCTAAAGCATTTAAAGTTCGTTCTGTAATTACTGAAATTGGAAGAGTTTTATCTACATTTTGATAAAGTGCAAATTTTGTTATAATATCATTTGTGATTGTTCCTTCAGTAAAAGTGTCAAGCAAATCTAATAAACGCTGAGAATTTGTAGAATCAGAATGAATCATCAAATTTGCAAAAATTCCGTCGCGAATTCTTGCTAAAATCATTTTTGGTTGCTTAAAAAGTGCAAGTTTATTTCCTATGTGCGAAACAACTTGTCTGCCAATATTATCGCCGTATTGTTCATTTATTTGATTTAGATTATCAATCGTAGAAAGAATAAGATCAAAAGAAGTGTCTGGATTTTCTCTAAAAAGTTTTTCTGCGTGATGATAAAATGCTTCTTTTGTGTAAAGTCCAGTCAAATCATCAAATTCAATTGTTGAAAGCATTAAAGAACGTTCGTGCATTTTGATGATTGATTCTAATTTCATTTTTAAAACTTGCGGATTGTAGGTTTTTTTTACAAAATCTGCGGCTCCAAGTCTAAGACATTTTTCTTCATCTTCAGAATCAGAAGCGGCAGTTGTAACAATTATAGGAATATTTGAAAGCATTGAATCTTTGTTGACTTTTTCAAGAAATTCAAATCCGCTAACAATCGGCATATAAATATCAAGCAAAACTGCACTAATTTTTTTGTATTCATCTCCAAGAATTTCCAAACCTAAAAGTCCGTTTTCTGCTTCTACAATTTCGTATTCATCTTCGAGCATATTTTTTAAAAGTGACATATTTAATTTTTCATCTTCAACAATTAAAATTTTTCTTTTGCCCGATTTTAAGTTATGCTGAATAAACTTTTTGTTTTCTTCGAAAATTCTTAATTTTGCTGTGTAAACCTTTTCGTCGCTTGTTATATCATGAACAAACATAAAAGAAATTAAATGTCCAGATTTGTTTACGTCTGGAATAATTTCAAGCGTTACTGCATGAAATTCAATATCTTGATTTGTAAATTTTCTTCTGTAAGAAATAACGATTGATTGATTATTAGTTTTTTGTAATGTTTCGCGTAAATTTTTAAGATCTAAAATTTTTTCAAGGCGTTTTTTGTCATCATCGTGGCAAAGCGGACTGTTTATAAAAAAAGTAAACCATTCACTTAATTTTCGTGCATTTGAATTTTCAATATCCAAATCCCAATCAGAATTTGTTGTTTTTAGAACAAAATATGTGTCGTCTGTTAAATCCGCATAGACAATTTTTTGATAGTGAATCATTACTAAACGTTGCATTGCTGTGTAAATGAGATTATCAGAAAGTTCCATAATTCCTCTAAAAATTTAAGGTATTTTTAAGATTGTTTTAGATAATTTTAATGCAAGAATTTGGAATATGCAAATTTTTGTTATATTTTTCTGATGTTCTGTCGATTTTGAGAATTTGCTTCAAGTTTGTGGCGGAGTTTTTTCAGTTTTTATTCGTTTTTGTAAGAATCTAAAAAGTCGCGAGAAAGTTTGTTGCTTACAGTTTGTTGCGTAAGTAATGTTTCTTTAGCACAGGCGAGTCCGTAATGAATGCATTGCTTAACATTTTTCTTGTCTAAAAATCCCATAATGAATCCAGAAGCAAAAGCGTCGCCTGCACCAATTGTGTCAACAATTTGAGATGGCGTGTAAGGTGGTTCAATCCAAGTTTCGCTTCCAATTCTAACCATTACGCCGCGGGAACCAAAAGTGATTATAAAGTTTTTGTAGCCAAGTTTTTGCATTTTTTCCGCAGTAGAAATGTCTGGAGAAGGAATTTCGTTTATTATTGCTTGTGCTTCAAATTCGTTGCAAGCGAAAAGATCCATAAGTGATGTCCATTTTAGCGTTTTTTTTGCAAGATCTGGAGCAGTTGCATTTTGGAAAATAAAAAAGTCTGGATTTTGTTTTTTTAAATCATAAAATGCTTCTAAAGTTTCTTCGCGAAGATTTGAATCTAAGGCAAAATTTGTAATATTTTCTTTTTTTATAAAATCTAAACTTTCTTTATCAAGAGAAATTTCTGTTAAAATTTTTGTTGAATAAATGCACGAAGCACTTTTTGTCCCACTTTTCATAACAGAAAAAAGTGCAGTTTTATTTGTTTTACTTCGACGTAAAAGTGTAGTTTCAATATTTTCTTCATCAAGTCCGTTTTTTAAATAATCACCAAAAATATCATCACCAACAACTGACATAAGATAAGAATCTAAACCTAAATGTTTAAGATTTATTGCCATTCCGCGACCAACGCCACCAGGAACTAATTCAATACAACCATCGCGGTAAGCTTCTGTGGAATCTTCTTCGGGAGAAAATGCTTTTATATCAACTGAAACGTTTCCAACGCTTAAAATCTTTGTCGCTATTTTATTTTTCATAGTTTATTACTCATTATTTAAATTTTAACGTCTAATTTTTATCTGTCAATGGTTCGACTACGCTCACCAACCGTTTTAATATGACAATTTTATTGTTTAACTAAAAAATGTTTGTCAATAACCGCACATTTTAATCTTCAAAAAGATCAATTATTGAATTTAGCAAATTATGTTCGTATTCGCTTTGTTCAAAATCTTCTTTTGTTAAATAAGAAACAATAAAAACTGATTCATAATTAACCAAACATTCGTAAATAAAACCGATTGTTTCTTCGTCCATTTGTGCAAGTTCACCAAGATTGTGAATTTTTGGAAGCAAAGGCTTAAGTTCATCAAGAACTTCCTTAAAATCTTCTGCAATTTCTTTATCATCTTCGTCTGAAGAGTCTTTTACAACATTATAATTTTCTAAAACATCTTTTTGAATGTCGTTTAAAACTTTTACAAGAAATTCGTCTTGCGTAAATTCTTTCATTTTTTCCTTCTCTGAAAATTATCTGATAATATTAAATCTTTAAGCGATTTTTTTGTCTATTCATTTTTAAATGATTTTTTTATGATTTTTGATTTGTGGATTTTATGATTTTAAGATTTTAAAAGTGATAGTTTTTTTCAATAAAATCTTGCTAAAAAAGAGAAAAATTGTTAAATTAAATATAGTTAGCATATGCTAACTTAAAAAATAAAATTAAAGGAAAGAAAATTGGTGAGTTTTGTGAGAGAATCTATAAAAAAGAGGATTGAATTCTTAAAAAAAGTCTTTGGAATTCAAACTGCTTAAAAAAAATTATTTGACTTATAAAAAACATAAATTAAAATATTTGTATAAAATTTTAAGTTCTTAAAACCTAAAATGATAAAATGAAATTTTCTTAAAACAAGGAGAAATTTTATATAAATATATGCTTTTTCTTTTAAATTTTGCATTTTCTAAACTGATTTTGCTAAATTATGTGCAAAATTCACTTTTCTTGAAAAATTTACTTTCGTTCAACTCGCTACCCCCCCACCCACACCTAATCCCTCATCTTGCTCTTCAATTATTTTAAATTCAAAAGTATGGGAA
>CAZLXK010000129.1:0-7238 GCA_964563305.1 uncultured Treponema sp. | reverse complement strand
CACCGCCCCCTACAATCCCTAACGCATTATATTGCCAAAGAAATCTTCATCATAAATGGATTCAACTAGAAGTGCACCATAATCTGTAATGTTTATATCTTTGTTACTTATTGGTAATTTTGTGCCGTTGTGTTTCAAAGTAATAGTAATAAGACCTTTTTGTTCTAAAGTTAAAATATATTCATCACGAAAAGCATTGTGAACATTATTTTCTGGAATGTGGTCTGTTCGTGATTTTGGCATAATGATTTCTTCATATTTTTCATCAAATTCGCTAGAATATCCTAACACTTTTGGTTGACTAAAATTTATAAGATGTATAACTTCTTCTTCTGTCAGTTCAGAAAGTGTCCTTAATAATTTCTCGTATCTTGAATCTTCGAGTTTTTTATTTTCTACAGCATTAAAAACAAAATCGGCATAGCAATGATGTTTGATATTTGAATTTGTTTCCATTGAATATCTTGCACTTAATTCAAAGAGAAGCAAGTTGTTTTTATCGTTTTTCAATTTTTCAATCCATAAATTTTGGGACTTCTCAAGTTTTTCAACTTTTATTGATAATTGCTCTATAAAATCACAAATTCTATCTATGCGTTGATTAGGAATTATCCATGAAATTGATTCTGCAGCCATGCTGCCAACATTTGGAATAAGTCCAAACAAACTTTTTAAAACAAATACAACTTTATCGGTTGAATTGTTTTTTATAGATTCGATTTCCTTTTCGATTAGTTCTTTTTCCAATTTATCATCTCGTTTAAATAATTTACACATTTTCTTCCAGCCAAACTTTGCTCATCTCACAGCCGGCCTCAATAATCTTTGCGAGTTCGGAAAGTTCTTTTGCGTTGGTTTTTCCGTGGTCATACATAAGTTCCCGGGTGTCTATAAAAATCTCTTGAATCCTATTGTGCGGCAAATCTAAAAGCTCTTCCTTTTCCTTCCAGTCAGCGAAAGCGAATCCTTCTGGAAAATCGCTTGAACTTCCGTCGTGCGGCAGAATGAACGCATTGTAGACAATTTTGTCTTTATTTTTCAGTTTTATTCTGTCGCCGTAAACTATCTGTTTTGGAACGGACTCGCTCAGCGGCTGGTCGGCGCTTTGACCGGTGTAAGCATATTTGTAGTATTTTGAGTCAAGAATGTAAATTTTGTTTTCTGCCACATCTGGAATCATTATTGTGTCGGGAATGAGCGGAGTTTGTGTTGCGGATTTTTCAGCGAAAAGTTTCCAGTTTATATGCGGATGAAAATTATTTTTGTTGAATTTTGCAAGTTCAGTTCCAAATTTCTTGTCAACCATCTTTTCCCATATCACATGAAATTCGTTCGTGCCGTAAAAAAAGTTTGAGCCATCGTGCTTCTTGCTTGAAAATTCTATGATTTCAAGCATATTCAAAAACAAAAGCCTATCTTTGTCGTTGAAAGTTTTTGCTATTCTGCTTCTTAAAACCGACGAAAAGAGTTTTTCACGGAAATTGATATGCGGGTCTGGCGGAATGAACGAAGTAAAAAGGCAGCCGACATTCTTGAACGCTTCATAAACGCAATATTTATTTATGACGCTCAAGATTTCATCGTCCGTCATATTTTCTTTTTTCACAACAAAATCAAGATAGACTGCACGGTTTTTTGATATTATTGGAGAAATATTTTTTATCGTGCGATTCCAATTTGTTTTTCCGCTTTTCTGAATTTTGTAAACAGTTTCTTTTTGCTTGTAGTAGCCGTGTTTCAAAAAATACTGAATCACATAAAGATAGGCATAAATCGGAAGTTCGTTCTCAGATTTAGAAGAAAGCAAGTCCGCCTTTTTAGTCTGATTGTTTGAAGAAAAATGCGAGAGCACCTGAAGAAGATTCAAGATGTCCTTCCGTAAAAGTTTGTCTTTTTCTTTCTCACTTAAATTTTCATAATCTTCCAAACTAGAATTATGATAGCCGATTGGAAAATCGATGAAAAAACGCGACTTTTCAGCATCATATCTAAGCCCGACAAAATCAGTCTGATTTTCTACGCTCTTATGAGTACAAATTTCTTTTAAGTTTACAATGCGGTTATGATTTTCAGCCAATTTTTGCGTTTCCCTTCAATTGTTCAAGTTCAGTTTGTTTCATTTGAAC
The DNA here is from genome assembly GCA_964563305.1 of uncultured Treponema sp. GTDB lineage: Bacteria > Spirochaetota > Spirochaetia > Treponematales > Treponemataceae > Treponema_D. The sequence goes on along the minus strand of CAZLXK010000129.1, from coordinate 5,112 downwards.
TGCGACTAAGAATGAGTTTTCAAAAATAGACGGAGGATTCTCCTGTGCGCTTTCAACAAGTTCAGATAGAGAATTTCCAGTAAATAAAATTGCAGGGTCAAGTTTAAAAACATCATCCCAAAGATATTCAACAACTTTGTTCAAAAAGATTTCCTTTGAGATGATATATTTTCCGTCTTTTTCTTCCGCCTTCACGAACCACATTCCAATCTGCTTGTCGTCAAAACTTGAAATATCGTTTCCGCTCTGCTCGTTTATAATTTTTTCATTCACAGCCTTAACAAATGCGCCCCAGACAAAACCAAAGCCTTCAACTTCGGCAAAACACTGTGCAAACTGCTTCTTGTTTTCGTCTTTGTCGTCTGAATCAAATACAAATTTGTTTGGAATCAGTTTTAAGTTCCATCGGCGCTTAAATGCGTTGTCGAGCGAAAACACATTCTGGTCGCTCGTGTTCATTGTTGCAAAGAGCGAAAGGTTCGCAGGCAGACGGATTGCAGACTGAGCGTCAAACTTAATGCAAGGAATTTTATGTTCTGACTTTTCATCATCATAAAGACCACAAAGATAAGCATTTATGCAGTCATTTGAAACTCCATAGGAACTCCAGCCTTTCGTGTATGTAACGCCGTTGAATGATTCCTTTTCGTCCTCGTCAAGCCGGTCAAGCAGCTGAAAAAGTTCGCCGAAAATCGCAGCGGCGTTTCCACGGTTGATTTCTTCGATAATCAAAGCAAAGTTTTTGTCAGGATTGCAGTAAGCTTCTCGCAGAATTTTTGTGAACGAACCAGCCGTAAACTGATAGTCGATTACATTCTCGCCGTTTTCATTTTTTAATTTTGGGAGAATCTGACCGACAAAATCCGCATTCGTGTATTCTGGGTGGAACACAACGCGCACAGTGTTTTCAGATGGAATTTTTTGTTGTTCAAGCTACTTTTTGATTGAGTATGATTTTCCGCTGCCAGGAACGCCGTAGAGAATGGTTTGAATTGGAGAGAAGTTGCTGGGTGCAGTTGTTGCGGAATCGGATTCGTTGGATTCATTTAAATCAAAATTTTTAATACTTACTGGGGTTTGTGTTCCAATCTTATAAAAATCTGTACAAACGGCAAAAATTTGAGCATTTTTATCAGAATTTTGAATTCCAACCAAATCATAATCCAAGACATTTAATTTTTTCAATAAGACAAAAAAATCTCCTGTTTTTAATAATTTTCTGAATTCAATAAAATCTTTATCATCGAGCGACTTTATTGAAAGTTCTATTTGGTCATCACCGCTTTGTCTTCTGCTTCTGAGAACACTCGCTTTTACAGATTTTTTATCAGAACTAAAACTGATGGTTATATCAGAATCTCTTTTCAAAGCAATTACATTTTCTTTATAAATTGTCAAAGGGATTTGTAAAGTATAGTATTTTTTCAAATCATCATCTTTGCTTTCATATCCTACATTGAAATATCCATCAGAATTTAAAAAAGGAAAAAAATCTTTCTGTTTTCCTGTGAATGCCATATGCGATTGATGAGACGCCCCTGTATCTGAGATTGTATTCGTTGGGGCAAGTCTTTTTATTATTATTCCATCATATTTGTTGTTACGTAAAAACGGGCATGATTCTAAAACCAAATTCAAAACTTCGTTAAATTCCATATTTTATTTCCTATTTAAATATTTTTTTATAACACTTGCTATTGCTCTGCCTAATAATGGCGGAACAGAATTTCCAATTTGCATATAAGTCTTAGTATATGCACCCCTAAAAAAATAATCATCTGGATATGATTGAATTCGAGCTGCTTCTCTTGGGGTTAAACCTCGTGCTTGTGTCGGATGAATATACATATTACAGTCGAATTTCATATGGGCAGTAATTGTTTTGCAAACGGCATTCTCGACTAGTTTATAATATTTGTCCTTAAAAATATTACTTCTGCTTTTGTATGGCATAATATCGGCAATTTTGGGGTCATCAGATTTATCACCTTGATACATTCTACTATAAATTTCAATATCACGGTCATTATTATAGCGAGCCTTATGATTGCAGACAAAATCTATTTTTCTGTTTTGATTTATGTAATTTATATATTCATTTGTTTCTTGCAATTCATTTTTTTCTATGATGAACCCCGATTTCTTATTCTCTAACTCTGTAGACATTTTTGTTCGTGAAGCTTCTAGCGGTCTAAGACCAAAAAGAGCATCCTTTAAAACGTAATTTGGAATTTGCTTGGATAAATCAAAAAGTTCTTGAAAAATATGTTCATTATCGATACAAATTCTGTTTCCAATATAAATAAGCCGTTCACGGTTTTGTGGTACTCCATAATCCTTTGCATTTAAAATATGACATTCAACCGAATATCCGATAGCACGAAAATCTTCTTTTACTTGTTCTGCAACTGAAAGCATACCTTTTACATTTTCCATAACAAAGAATTTCGGCTGAACTTTTTGAACAATTTCAACATAGTTTTTATAAAGATGATTGCGAGGGTCATCAATAAGACGTTGTCTATTTGCCATACTAAAGCCTTGACATGGCGGACCGCCAACGACAATATCAATGGATTTTATATCAACAAGATTTTCTATATTATCAGAAATATCTTTTACATCGCCAAGTATGATTTTGCTTCGTGGTGTTTCTGGATGATTATGTGCGTAAGTATCTACACAACATTCTTGTATGTCATTTGCAAGAGATGTGACAAATCCTTCCTGTATGAATCCAAGAGAAAGACCGCCTGCACCACAAAATAAATCAATCATTTTTAGGGAATTTGTATTTATGGATTTCCTGCACTCAGTAATGAATGTGTTGCAATATTTTTTTACAGGACAAATATTACATTTTTTATTTTGAGAATTACAAATATTGCTTAATTTACAAAAGCAATAATTAAATTCTGAATTTTTTTGAACTTCTATATTAATAAAATCAGCTCTGTCATTTAAAAATTCTTCATCTGTTTTTTTTGTGAACCGCTTTAATACAACAAAATTATCAAGCGTTTCGGCTTTATCAAAAGAGAGATTTATAAAAGCAGAAATTTCCTTTTTGTCGACATTAAAGTTCATATCAGTTCCATTCGCCCAACGCTTCAAGTGTGTTTTTTACAGAATGAGCAACTGCTCGCGATACATTTACCGTAACGGCATTCCCAAACTGCTTGTAAAGCTGGCAATCAGAAGTTCCAATGATTGAAAAAGAATCATCAAAACCTTGAAGTCTTGCACATTCCCTAGGAGTAAGTCTTCGAATTCTTTCATCGTCAAGATTTTCAATTTCTGAAATTTTATGACCTTGGTCAGAAACATAATTGTCTTGGCAAGCTCTGTGCATTTTTGCCATTGTTGCACAAAGTGGGCGAGCCACATCAAGATTTATTTCGGAAGTTGCAACATATCCACCGGTTCCATTAGAGCATACAGTTCGTTTTAGTTTATTGGATAGGTAATATTTTTCATCAACATGTTGTTCCAATAGTTGTGAAAGAGTGATATTTAAAGGTTGTGTTTCGGGGAAAGTGAAATCTGCATTTTCATCTGCAAAGCAGACTATATAAGTTCTATTGCGAGTCTGTGGAACTCCGTAATCTGCGGAATTTAAAATATCACAAAAAACCTTGTATTTTAAATCATCATGTAAAATGCGATAAATTGTTTCATAGGTTTTCCCATGATTATGAGTTTTTAAGGCTTTAACATTTTCAAGAATTATAGCTTTTGGTTTTTGTCCACGATTTATTTTATCTTGTATAATTTCAGCAACACGGAAAAACAACGTTCCGCGAGCTTCTTCAAAACCGCGCTGTTCACCCATCATACTAAATGGCTGACATGGAAAACCGCCAATAAGAATATCAGAATTCGGTATTTCGTTAAAATATATTTCATTTATATCAGCACAAACAATTTCATTCTCATAATTTCGACGGTATGTTTCTACGGCATACTTATCAAAATCATTGGCCCAAATCACATTGAAACCATTGTCTGAGAAACCTTTATCTAATCCACCAATTCCACTGAAAAGAGAAACCACATTCATTTTCAAAACCTATAATTGAATATCCTCTGATATTTGTTTGAAAGCAACGTTTGTTGGCTGTACGGCAATTTTTATTCCTCGGATCTTTGCAGAAACTGCTTGAACATTTTTTTCAAATGTGTCAATTTTTTCATTAAGAGCAGATATATAATCAAAACATTGGAAGCACTTTCTGAATTTTTTAAGTTCATTTCGTAAATCATAAACTCGATAAACAAAATAATTTGCTTCTGGAAGAGTTTTTATAAAGTCAATTTCACCATCACTGAACAATAATGGCTGCTCAAATTTAAACTGAGTTGACTTTACATCAATGTAATTTTCTTCAACTGAATTTTTGCAAACAACAAAATCAAATGGCTTTCCAGATTCCCGACTTTTATTCATCCACTCAAACGAAGAAATAATTTTTTCAGTTTTTAATTTCTCAAGATATGCATTAATAAGTTCTTCTCCGGTCCGACCTATTTCTTTAAACTTTTGTTGAGCTTTTTCTATATCAAAACTTTTATATCTATCTGACAAAGTTAACGTTTGAGAAACGATTTCCAAATCTTCTTGAAGATTTATAGAAAGCTCGTCAATTTTAGACTCAATAAAACTAATTACAGGTGTAAAATTTATCTGACTCTCATCATATACAGTATCATTAAAAGGAAAAAAGGATTTTATTTTTGTATAATCAGCAGATGTATTATCCAAAAGCCAAAACAAAAGTTCATTGTCATCAAGTCCAAACCAAATAAGATAATAATTGCGACTAGGATTTTGTTTTGCAAAAGCACGTATTTTTCGGACAACAGTGTTTTCATTTGGTTCTCCAAGACGGATTTTAGGACTTCTAAAAGAACCATCTGGATTTTCTATACGGTCAAAGTCGCAAGAAAGTATCTCACAGTAATCATTGTAAATAAGAATTGCATTTGTTACATCCTCGTTTTTGAGGAATGAAAGCATGTTTTTCTTTTCATATAATCCGATATGAGTTTGATTGCTTGTGTTAGATAATCCCAAGTCAGCGGGCGTGAGTTTTTTATATCCTATTTTTCTTT
>CAZLXK010000128.1:0-7238 GCA_964563305.1 uncultured Treponema sp. | reverse complement strand
AAGTGAAGCAATGGAGCGATTAGCGGAACCTTGTTAGCGGGTCGAAGTAAAAAAGCACGCTCCAAAACAATTTACTGCAAATTTTTAAATGGAATTACGTTTTCTAGTTCGCCGTCGATTAAAGTTGATTTATTTTGCTGCTCTGAGAAAATTTCTTCCATTGTTTCAAGATAAAGCCTTTCGCGAGTAACCGCTGGAGATTTTCTATATTCTTCGTAAACTGAATTAAAACGTGCCACATCGCCTCTTGCCATATTTACGCGCTCAGAAGCATAACCTTCTGCAATTTGAAGTTCTTGCTGAGCTTCGCCTTTTGCTTTTGGAATTTCAGAATTATAACTTTCTTTGCCTTCATTTATAAATCGATTCATATCTTGGATTGCTTTATTTACATCTTCAAATGCGTCTTGAACTCCTTGCGGCGGAACAATGTTTTGTAATTTAACCGTCATTACGCTGATTCCAAGTTTGAGTTTGGCAAATTGTTCGTTCATCATATCAACTGCGAGATTTTCAATGTTGCTTCGTTCACTTCCCATAATGTCTAAAATTGCTCGGTCGCCAACCAAAGTGTTAATTACGCTTCGGCTTATGTCGCGGATTGTTTGTTCGCGCTCTTCTACGCTAAAAAGCCAATTTCTTGGATCAACAATTTTGTATTGAATTATCCATTCGACATCAACAATATTTAAATCGCCTGTTAGCATTGTGCTTTCTTTAGAAATATTGTTTTGATATTGATTTGTAACGCCAGTTTTGGTTGTTTTAAAGCCGAATTGTTCTGTTTGAACAACTTTGTTTCCCGGAACAATATACTTTTTGTCGATTCCAAACGGAAGTTTTGTGTGAAGTCCGGGACCTAAACTTGAATAATATTTGCCGAATCTTGTGATAACCGCTTGTTCTGCTTGGTCAACTACAAAAATGCTAGAAAAGCCTAAGATTACAAGAAAAATTGCAATTATGATTGTGATAATTGTGGACGGTTTGAAAAATTTTTTGAATTTTTCTTTTGCTGATGAATTTTGTGAAGCCATAAAATCTCCTAAAATTAGATTTTGCTTTTTGATTTTTTAGTGTGACAAATTTTGCTGATTTAAGTTGACAAAATTTGTTTTTTAAAACAACAGTTTTAATGTTAATAAAAAATATTGGCTTTGACAAATTTAATTTTAAGCGACGGTTTATAAAGAGCGACACGGAGGTCGCGTCATTCTCTCGTAAGTAAGGAATTTGTTAAGAATTTGCGAAGCAAATTCTTAAGGTTTAATTTTTGCACGGAGGTAAAAATTAAAACGCTTTGACAAATTTAAATTTTCTATTGAGCTTTATTGAGCAAGTAAACAAAATCAAAAATGCACGGAAACGAGGTTCTGACTTGAAAAACAATCTGCACAAACGAAGTGCGGAAGCCGTTTTTCAAGTCAGGGTTCTCGCTGGGAGTACATTTTTGATTTTTTTTATATTAAGTATTAGTTGATATTTCGCTTCGTTCAATATGACGTGGCAAAAATTAAACCAACTTAGCCCGCCGTGGAACACCTTTAGTCTCGGGTAAATGTGACATCTTATTATTGACAGATTGTCGGGGCAAGCCCGACAATGACAAGTTCTTTTATAGACTGGCACTTTTTTTTGCCCGAGATGAGCGGATAGCGAAGTGTGGAAGGGCGGTTTTGTTTGGGGCGGACGGTTAGCATAAAAAAGTGTCTAAACTGCAAAAAGTGGCGGTTTGTTTAGGGCTTTAAGTGATGTTGTAGTTTCGACAGGCTCAAGCACCAATAAGAAGTGTAAATTTTTAAATATGCTCCAAAAAAAACAGTTTTTTATAAAATGATTTTCTATCCTTAATTTACTTTTAATTTAATAGTGAATATTATTTTTAAACATTAATTGTCGAATTAACGTTCGATTTTTGATGAATATAAGGAAATGAGGTTTTGTATGGCTGAAGAAGTTAAAAAACTTGAATGGGACGATTCTTATTTGCTTGGAATTCCAGAAATTGATTTGCAACACAAAAAACTTATTGCGATTGCAAACGAATTATATGATGTGATTTGCGGTGATGAAGCTGAATATAAAACTGCAATGCCAAAAATCTTGAAAAAACTTACTGATTATACGGTTTATCACTTTTCAAACGAAGAAGAACTTATGCAAAGAATTGGTTATGTTGGTTATGCGATGCACAAAAATACGCACGAATTGTTTATTAAAGAGGTAAATTTTCAAATTCAAAATCTTTCTACAGAAAGTAAAACTTCGGTTTTGGCTTTTTATAAATATATTGCGAGTTGGGTTTTTAGTCACATTGCTAAGGCTGATAAACTTTGGGCCACTTTTAAGAAGGAGAATAAACTCTAATGTTTTACGGGGCGGCACTTCTTGCAATAAACTTGCGGTTTTCATAGTGAAGCGTCGCTTATTGCAGAGAAGCGGGCGGTTTTGTGAAGGAACTTGCGGTTTTGTGGCACAAGTGGCACTTCTTGCAATAAACTGGCAGTTTCGCTGGCGTAAGTGACGATTTTTTGGCACAAGAAACGCTTTGCTCGAGAAAGTGGCGGTTTTCTGGCACAAGCGAGCGGTTCGTTCTGCAACTGTAAGTAGATTGCTTCGTCGATTTACTTATCGTAATGACGAAGTAAGTCTTAAAATCAAAAAATCAAATAAAAAACCGAAAATTTCCTACCTTAACGACGTTAACTGCCGAATTTGACACACTAAACTAAAATTTGTCTGACTTTTAATTTTTAAAATCTCTTTCATAATTTCTTAAAAATAGTTTATTTTTGGAGGATTTATGAAGAGCGTAAGAAAATTTTTTAAAATCTTTACATTTTTATGCTTATTTACGAGTTTTGCAATTTTTAATTCTTGTTCAAACAACGTTGACGAAAATCAACCAAATCAATCAACAGAAAATTCTAACTCAAGTACAGAAAATTCCGGCACAAACAGCGGAACTTCTTCTGGCACAACTGGCGGTTCATCGAGCGAAAGTGGCGGTTCTTCGAGCGAAAGTGGCGGTTCTTCAAGCGAAAGTGGCGGTTCATCGAGCGAAAGTGGCGGCTCATCGAGCGAAAGTGGCAGTTCTTCAAGCGAAACTGGCGGTTCTTCAAGCGAAAGTGGCGGTTCATCGAGCGAAAGTGGCGGTTCATCAAGCGAAACTGGCGGTTCTTCGAGTGAAAATGGCGGCTCGTCATCATCAAGCGAAAGTTCTCAAATCGACTGGAGTAGCATTTCTTGGGCGGGAAATGGTTCAAGCAACACTTCTTATACAGACAAATTCAAATTTTACGCGATTGACGGCGAAGGTTCTTTAGTAAACATTCAAGAGCCTGGATTTGCAACAGCTGCAGGCTTGTACGTAACTTTTAGTTCTGCACCGAGCGAAAGCGACATTTCTTTAGATTCATCGGCTTTTGATATTCAAGGTGCAGGCGTGATTTTCCATTGCGACGCGTTCACTGCAAAAGAGACAATTTTTAGCGTAAGTTTAGGTGGCACTTCTTACAAAGTCGCAGTTTACTTTGCTGACGGCACATCTTCTGGCGGAGCTGGCACTTCGGGTGGCGAAAGCGGAACTTCTTCTGGCACAACCGACACTTCTGGTGGCACAACTGGCGGTTCATCATCATCAAGCGGAGAATCATCATCACAAAACAAAACAATCGACGGCGAAACTTACACACTTTTTTGGAGCGACGAATTTACTGAATCAGAAAGCGATGGCACGCCTTTAAGTTCAAAATGGGGCTACGACGTAGGAATTGGACTTTCTTCAAATTCTGACGGCACAAATCCAAGCAACTCAAACTGGGGAAACGGCGAACTTCAGTGGTATTCTCAAAAAGATCCAGACAACACTTACGTAAGTGACGGAACCTTAAAAATTGTCGCTAAAAAAGAAGATTCTAACGGAATGTCTTACACAAGCGGACGCTTAGTTACGCGAAATATCAGCGGAGCACAATTCAAGTACGGCTACATCGAAATGAGTGCAAAAATTCCAAATGACGAAGGCGTTTGGCCAGCATTTTGGATGCTTGACAACGATATTTACGATTCTGCAAATCCTGAAACTTGGCCAGGAAGCGGCGAAATTGACATTATGGAATCAAGCGTAAACTTGTGGGGCAGCGATAATGTTTACGGAACTTTGCATTGTCAAGCAGGTTATGGCGGAAATCCAGTTTTTACGCAAGGAACTTCGCTTAGTTTTAGTGATGGAAAATTTCACACTTACGCAGTTGATTGGGACGATGACAAAATCGATTGGTATTATGACGACACAAAAGTTTTTTCATACAATCCAGCAAATTATGAAAATGACGCTTGGCCTTTTTGCGACGACTTTTACATTATTTTGAATTTGGCAGTTGGCGGAAACTTAGGCGGAACTGTTCCTAATGATTTTGAAAGTAGCACAATGGAAGTTGATTATGTTCGCGTTTGGAAAAAAAATTCAGGCTACACAGACAAAACTGGAGTTGTTCAAGATTCAAATGCACCAAGTTCAACAGTTTCTAAAACAATTCCGAGCGACGCTGTTGTGATTTTTGATTCAAGTTCAAGCGAGGCTGCAACTTACGCCATAAAATCTTCTTCGGCTTGGAATGGCGCTTGGGCTTCGAGCGATTACGAACTTTCAGACGGAAAAACTGTAAAACAAATAAATTTTAGTTCACTAAAAGGCGAAAATGCTTGCGGTGGCTGGAATATTTCAGAATACAACTTTACTTCAAACGCAAAACTTTATATGAGCGTTTATGCGAGCCAAAATTTTAGCGTAAAACCAGTAAAGCCCGACACAGAATATGCACAAAAAGTTTCAAATGCGGGAACTTACGAATGGCTTAACGTTGAAATTGATTTAGGTTCAGCGGACGTTTTGAAGCAAATTGGATTTATTTCGACTGTTGAACAAAAAATTTACGTTGACAAGGTTTATATCGCAAATTAAGTAAAGTGTAAGTTTTTTTGTTAAACTGCAAATCTTATCGCACAAAACTTTTTATTTCTTAACAAAAGCGACGTTTATGTCGCTTACTTAGTAAAGTGGCAGTTTTCTCGCGAAACTGTCACTTTTCTTGTGAAAGTGCAACTCTCTTCGCCAAACTGCAAACTTTTCTGCAAATAACCGCAAGTTACTTAACAAAACCGCAAACTGTCTTCGCCAAACTGTGAACTTTTCTCGCCAAACCGCGAACTTTCTGCAAGAAGTTTCAGTTTTCTAAAGAAATCGCAAGTTACTTAACAAAAATGCCACGTCATGTTGAGTGTCAGCGAAACATCTACATTGCTAACTGCCAGTTTCCTAACAAAACCGCCACTTTACTAAGCGAAAAATCACCAAAATCAAAACCAAAAAATACACACTTTTCTAAAAACTGTCTGCCTACCAAAAAAATAAATCCATTTGATAATTATTTATGAAAGAAGCCTCTAAAAACTTCAGTTTTTAAAGGCTTCTTTGAAAACGCGACGTTTTAAGACTTGTAATTTCAAGGCTTAAAACTCGCAGGCTTCTCGAAAAAAAAAATCAAGTTTTTCGAGATGCCCCGAAACGTTATTCGTAAAAATTCCAAATTAGGAGGAAAAAATGAAAAAAATTAGAGTTTTATTTGGCTTTGTGGTGGCGGCTCTTGCTTTTACAGCGATATCTTGTCCATCTCCAACAAATCCAACTCAAGAAGAAGCAATCCTTACAGGAATCAGCGTAAATTCTGATGGAGCAAAAAAATTGTTTGCGGTTGGTGAAGATTTTTCGTCTGAAGGTTTAATTGTTAAGGCAGTTTACAGCGATTCTTCAAAAAAAACTTTAAGCGAAGGTTTTACGGTTAGTTTATCAAGTGAAAATCTTGATTCTAACGGAAAAGTTGCTCGAAGTTCTGCGTCTTCTGATCCTGAAAATGCTGAAAATGCAACAAGTTCTCACAGAGAAACTGCAAAAGTTACCGTAACTTATGAAAATTTTTCTCAAAGTTATGATGTTACAATCAGCGACGTAATTACAAAACTTGAAGTAAGCGTTGATTCTTCAAAAGTAAAAACAAGTTATTCTGTAGGCGATGAACTTGACACAACTGGTGTTAGTGTAAAAGCATTCTACGGAGACAATGATACAGAAGGCGAAGATGTAAGTTCTTTAGTAACAATTTCCGCCGTATTCACAAACGACGCTTCTAGCGAAACTTCTCCATTTAGCACAGAAAACGCTGGAACCTTCACAGTAAAATTCACCGCAAGTTTAGCAAGCCTTACAGCGTCATCAGAAAATGTTAGCGTGAAAATTTTAAGTAGTGATGATTCTGGTTATGATGCTCCAAATTTGACTTCTTATTACAAGAAATATTTTGTAACCACTTCAAGCGATGTTGATAAATTTGATTCTACTGTTGATACTTGGTCTAGTGGTGCAAGTGCTACAACAAATGATGACGGAACTTTGACTTTAACAAGTGCTTCTATGTGGAGCGGAGTCGAAGGCGTTGTTGCTGCATATAGTGGACTTTCTGCAGGAACTCTTGCAAATTATGAATACATTGTTTTAACTTTTGATATGACGGATTATAAAGTTTCTTCTGGTGATGGAAATAACGGTGTAAATATAAAAATTCCAGAAGTTCAACTTTCTATTGCTGATAATTATGTAAAAAATTCTGACGGCACATATTCTTATTACGCAAAAATTTCTGATTTTAATTCTGCTTCTAGTGCAACAGAATTTGCTTTAATTGCTGGCGGAAGTGGAACTTTAGTAGTTAAAGAAATTTATGTTGCTGCAACAGAAAATCCTGCAACGAAAGCCATAACTTCAATTTCAATTTCTCCAACAAATGCAAGTCTTTCTGCTAGCGGAACACAACAATTTACTGTAAAAGATTCAAATCAAAATGATATTACAAGTTTTGTAAGTTATGCACTTTCTGGCGACGCTGCAACAGGCTCTAGCATTACAGAAGCTGGACTTTTAACAGTTGGCTCAACAAGCGGAACTCTTACAGTTAAAGCAACTTATACAGCAAATGAAACAGATTTTACAGCCGAAGCAACAATTACAGTTCTTGGTGCACTTTCTAATTTGATTTCAAGTGTAACTTTCAATAAAGCATATCTTGCTCCAAATTGGTCGGCACTTTTGAATAATGTAGAAAGTTTAGATGATGCTAAAGATTATGTTTCTATTGAAAACAATACAGTTTCTTATAAATTGCCAAATGGACTTAGTGGAC
>CAZLXK010000127.1:0-7249 GCA_964563305.1 uncultured Treponema sp. | reverse complement strand
TTTCATTTATGATTTTAACCAAAGTGATTTTGAAAACTGCGATTTTGAAGTAAACAATATTTTAGCAACGATTGCAGATATTTATGATTCACTTGAAAATTATAGATATTTTATTTTCAAGCTTCACGGAAAACTTTTTAATCAGCAAAAAGAAGATGTTACTTGGAAAGTTTTGTATAAGATTGGAATTTACTGTGAAAATTTTATTTCGTACACAGATAAATTCTTCCCATTTAAAAAACAAAAAGAAATTGAAAAACTGACTTCTTTTTTAGACGAGCGTTTTCCTAGCAATGACAACAAAAAACTTGCCGAAGATTTTTATTCTTCAATTTCAACTGGTTTTAAATTTGAAGATTGCCTTGTAAGCGACACTCAAAGCGACATTATTCTTTCTTTCAAAAAAATAAAACTTGATTTGTCTCCCGTTCCTTGTCCTGCCTGCATGACGACGATTCAAAGCGGCAACTCTTTTCCTGAGCTTTTCTTGCGAAGTTATGAATGTAAAAATCCAAACTGCCCAGAACGAAGCAAATCTGGAAGAGGAAAACGTTTTGACGAATTTGGAGTTTATAGATATTTTAAGCTCACTGAAAACAAAAAAGAAAATGAAATTTCAGAAGAATTGTTTTCAAAATGGCGGCGTGATGTTTTTGATTCAAAAAATAATATTTATGAAATGCTCATAAATTATTACGCTTGGGACAATGAAACTATTTGCTTTTCAAAAAATGCTGAAATAAAAAACTTGAACAAAAGAAAATTTTTGCTTTACAAGCCTTATAAAAACTCTTCTTACAATACTGATTTTGAAAAACTTCCTATTGTTGTTTTGTTTTCAAAAATTGCTGTCTTGATTTCAAACAACACAGGAAACAGAAAGTTGAATGAAAATCTTGAAATATTAAATGAAAACTCGACGGACAATATTTCAACATTCGCAAAAAATCAAATCGGAACTGCAATGACTTCTCCGCCTTATTACAATGCACGAGAATATTCTTGGTGGTCAAATATGATTTTATATTTTGTTGATATGCAGCGGAATGCAAAATCAGTTTTTAATGTTCTGTGCGATGACGGCTATTATTTGTACAACATTGGAGACATTGTAAATTCTGACAATGTTTATGTTGAATCAAATATGTCAAAAAAGCGTTTGCAGTTAGGTTTTTTGTCTTGCCTGATTTTTGAAAAATCAGGCTTCAATTTGGTTGGAAATATTATCTGGGACAAAGGCGAAGTTCAGTCAAAACGCAATTCAACAATGAACAGAAATTCCGGCTACGTAAAATGCATTAATTGCTATGAACATGTCTTTGTGTTTAAAAAAGGAAAAGAAAATAAAATTGTAAGCGATGTAAAACGCATAACTCCAGTAATCAAAATAAATTCTAAAGGTGAAAATACTTACAAGCACACGGCTCCTTATCCGATAGAACTTGTTGATTTACTTAAACCTTTTGTAAAAAAAGACAAATATGTTTTAGATCCGTTTTTAGGTTCAGGCACAACTTTAAAATGGTGCAAAAAGAACAATCTTAAAGGCGTTGGCTTTGAAATGAACAAAGATTATTTTGAACTTGCAAAAAAATATATTGGTGAATGCGATGTAAAACAAAAAGAGCAACCGACTTTGTTTGATTTTTGAAATTTTCGTAGTCGGTGTTTGCTCTTCGACAAGCTCAGTATCCGCAAAGTCGAAACCACAAATTCTAGTTTTTATTTTTCTTTCGTGCTTGCAATTCTTTAAATTCCTTAAAAGACAAAGGCTTTCTTTCTTTTTTAGTTTCATCTTCTGAGTTTTTATTAGAATCAACTGAAATTTTATCAATAATTATGCTAACTTCTTCTATTAAAATTCCAGTAAATTTTTCAAGATTTTCGATTATATATTGTTGCAAATTGTGAATTTCTCCAGTAAGTTGCTTTCCAAAAGGAACATCAATCGTAATCACTAATCTATAACCGCGAGAATCAGTTTTTATGGTAAGTTTTTTAACTCTTATTTCTGGTGAAAATTCGCTTACACAATGCATTGCCATTTGAGAAAGTGCCGCTTCAGAAATTTCTATTCTACCTTTTTTGCTAAACTCTGGCGTAACTACAGATTTTTCGTCCATAGTATTTTCTCTTCTATTAAAATTAAAAATATTTCTTCCTTTATAAATAATTTCACGAATCGATTTTGAAAATATTTTAGAATATGATTTTTTTACTTCAATCGCTGGAACAGGAATAACATGTTTTCCTTCAATTTGTCGACTTCTGATTGCTTTTTCAATTTCTTCGCGAGTAGCAATGTCTTCAATATGAATAATTTTTTCTGGTGGCGGAAGTTGAAGTCTTGTTGCAATTTTGCTGACCATTTTTTCGCTAGTTCCCAAAATCAAAAGTTTTTTAATTTTCGACTTTTGCAGAGCTTTTGCAACTTGATCTCTATGCTCCTTGTCTTCAAAAAGTGCAATTCTAACCGCACCAATATAAGTTTTTTCGTGTTTAGCAGTTTTTCCCGCAATGATTTTGTCGTCTTGAATCAAAAGTCCATCATCAATAATCGCTTCAATTCCATATTTTTCGCATATAAGTTTTGCTCTAAAACTTTTTCCAGTTCCACTTTCGCCAACCAAAGCATAAACCATAATTCCATGTTTTAAAAATTTTGAAAACAAACTCATAATTTCCTCGAATTAAATTGACACGGTGGTTGAGCCAAGTCGAAACCACAAATCTATGACAAAATTTATCAATCACTTATAAATTATAGATTTGAGTTTTTGATTTATCAAGTCAAGGTTTATAAAACTTTTAAAGTCTTGGTCAAAAGGAGCAAAAATTTCTTGCGGAATTCCTAAAGAATTTTCAGGAAACTTCAAAAAATAAGAATGAAGAAAAAAATTAGAATATTCTTTGCCTTCAGCGTAAAACTTTTTTCCATTATATGCCGAATCTCCCGCCAAAGAATGTCCGTGAATAAAAGATTGGCAGCGAATTTGATGTTTTCGCCCAGTTTCAATTTTAAAAAGGCAAATTGTATATTTTTTTTGCGAAATGATTTTGTTTTCAACCGGAAACGTTTTTGTTATGCAAAGTTTTGAGTTTTTTTCGTTAGGTAAAGATTTTTCCACTTTATGAAAATCCGCGTTTTTTTCACTGATTTTTTTATTGCCTTTCTGATTGACTTTTCGCTCGCATAAAGAATTTTCAGAATCTTTTAAATAATCGCTCCAAATTTCATTATTTTCTAAAAATCCTTCCAAAATCCCCACATAAATTTTACAAATTTTATGATTTTTAATATTTTCGCTAAACCATCTTGCACCTTTTAAACTTTGAGAAAAGCAAATCGCTCCACTTGTAAATTTGTCAAGTCTGTGCAAAGGTCCAGCTTTAAATGAAAGCGACGATTTATTTTGCCTTGAAAAATTTTCTTCAACAATTTGAGTCAAACTTAGTTCAGTTTTATTTCCGCCTTGAACATTTATTCCTCGCTCTTTATTTACAATCAAAATATTTTCGTTTTGAAATAAAATCTTAAGTTTATAATTTGATTTCTTTTGTAAATAATTGGCTTTGCAATCTTCAAGATGATTTTCTTGCTTATTTTTTGATTGTTTTTCCAAAAGATTTTCAGTTTTATTTTGATTTTTATCTTCTAAAAGAAATTTTGGAATTGAAATTTTATCATTAAGTTTTATTTTACAATCTTCCTTTACTTTTTGATCGTTTACTTTTATAAGTTTTTTTCTGATGATTTCAAAAGTTTTTATTTCTTTTTGATTAAAAATATTTTTTAAGATTTTTGAAAGTCTTCGATTATCATCATCTTCTTGAGCAACAAAATCAACAAATTCCATAAAATCAAAATCCTTAAATTAAACTGTCGTTATTTTAAAAGTCGGTCATTGAGGCGAAATGACTTATAAGCCTATATCTGTTATATTGAGCCAAACTTTTTGTGTTATTCTGAACCAAAGCGAAGAATCTAGCGACACTTACAAAACAGATGTTTCGTTTACGCTCAATATGACGCAGGCGATTATTCTGAACTCAGAATCTGTCAAATAACAAATCTTATTTTATCATAAATCAAGAAATTTAAAACATTTATCATTTATCAAAATATAAGTGGAAGTTTCAAAAGTCAGGCGAGTTTTGAAACAGGCTCAAAAGTCTAGTGTACAAATCTGTAATTTATGCTAATATTATATCATTATGGAAGGTGTAAAAAACCAATTAACTGCATTTTTGACACAACCAATTTTACTTTCTTGTGTTTTCAGTTGGCTTTCTGCTCAATTACTAAAAACTTTAATTGCATTATTTTCTGGAAAAATTCACAGCGTTAAAGAAATGTTTGAATTACTTTTTTGGCGAACTGGAGGCATGCCTTCAAGTCATTCTGCATTAGTGGCAACTTTGAGCACAACTATTGCGTTTAGAGATGGTCTTGATTCAGATATTTTTATACTTTCATTAGCATTTTTTCTTGTAACAATACGAGATGCTCTTGGCGTAAGAAGAGCAAGCGGAATTCAAGCAACGGAATTAAATAAACTCGGAACAACTCTTTCTAAAAAAGGCATTGTCGAATTTAAACCAATCAAAGAAGTTCACGGACATAAACCTGCCGAAGTTGCAATGGGTTGTGTTTTAGGATTTTTTATTGGACTTGCATTTAGCATCTTGTAGCACAAAATAAAAACTTATGAACAAAAATCTTGGCTTAAAAAAAACTGCAATTTTTTGTCTTGCAGCAATATCGCTTAATATATTTTTTTTAATTTTTCTCAGAAGTATTCCAATCAAAAAAATTTGGAATTCTTATTCTGTTGTTTATGTTGAAAAATCTCTAAGCGAACAAAAAGTTCTTGAATATTTTGAAGATTTTGGAATTCAAAATTATGTAAGTTTTTCAAATCAAGAAGTGCCTTTTATAAACGAAATTACGCCAATTATTCTGCAAAGCCAAGATTCTTATCTTTACAAAAGAATGAATTTTTTTTCAGATAAATCCGCAAAATACAATCTTTTTTACATTCCAGAATTTTCAGAAAAAAAAATATCTAATGTTTTAAATAAAATTTCACAAGATTTTAATGTTCAATGCGGAATTGATGGCAAAAAGCAATTTCCTTGGAGCGTTTTTGTAATTTGCCTTTTAGTTTACATCTTTTTTATTGTTTTAAGCACAAATAAATTAGTTTTTGCACTTTCAGGATTTTTCCCTTTACTTTTAACTTTGTCACTTCCTTTTTATCCAATTGCGAGCAGCGTTATATTATTTTTTCTTGCATTTTATTTAGCACAAAAGAATTGGTTAAGAAAAAATTTTATTAAATCAACTTTAAAAAATGTTTATTTTTTAGGATTTTCAATTTGTGCATTTTTAATACTTTTTATATTTTCTTGGAAATCAGCAATTTTAAGCGTTCTTTGCATTTTGTCAAGTTTTTCACTTTTAGTTTTACTTGCAGAATTTCAAAATTATCAAGATTCAAAAAGTTCATTTTCTTATGTAAAAATTTTATCTGCAAAACAAATTCCAATTATGTCTAAGCAAAAAGCGTATCTTGGTCTTTTTACTTGCATTCCAATGATTTTACTTGCAGTTTTATTTTTAATTTCAGCCCGCTTTACTTCTTCAAACTCTTCGCGTTCACTTGCAATTCCTTGCCCGGTTGAAAATATTTCTGATTCAGATTTTGATGTGACAAACGAACTTCCAAATATTGAAGATTTTTACAAGTGGACATTTTTTGTTCAAACTTTTCCATATAGAAGTTTAAACGATAATAGTATAAATTTTAATGTTAGCGAAAATCAAAAAGTTTCAATTACGCGTTATGAAAATTCAGAAAATGGAATAAATGTTTTTGAAGAAGAAATTTTAACTTATAATGATTCTTTTAAAAATTCTGTTGATAAAAAAATTGAAGATTTTGATAATAATTCACTTGAAAAATTTTTAGAAAAGCAGGGCAGAGAATTAAAAGTCGCTTATAGCACAAAACTTTATTCAAAGGCAAGTCAGCAAAACGACTACTTAAGTTTTATTTTGCTTTTAGTAGGAATTTTTGTTCCGCCACTAATGTCTTTATTTTATTTTCTATTTGGAAGAAAGTCATGAAATATGTAAATAATTTTGTAAGTTCAGAACGTCAATCTTTTTCCTCAAGCGTGCAATCTTTTTTGTCGCCTTATGTTGATATTCCGTTTTGTCAATCTGAAGATGGCGAATTAGAATCAAATATAAAAGTTGGAGATTTTGTTAGTGAAGGGCAAATAATTGCTAAACAAAAAAATGAAAATTTAATGCTTCATTCTTCAATTCCTGGCAAAGTTAATAAAATTGAAAAATGTACGCTTGCTTCTGGAAAATTAGGACTTGCTTGCAATATAAAACTTCAAGGCGAATTTTCATTTTTTGCAAAAAAAACGCAAATCTATGATTGGAAAAATTATTCTTCAAGCGAAATTACAAATAAACTTTCGTCTTTGGGCGTTATAAATACTTTTAAAAATCCAATTTCGCTCGCAAAACAAATAGAAAGTTCAAATCTAAAAAATAATAAATTTGTTGTTTTAAGAATGTTTGATGAAGATCCAAGTCGAATGACAGATTTATTTGTTGCCGAAAATTACACAAAAGAAGTTCTTGAAGGATTAAAAATTGTTGCAAAAGCGTTTGAAGCAAAAGCACTTATTTTAGTCGCTTCGCAAAAAAGTAAATTTAATCTTGATTTTGATGCAGAACTTTCTGATTTGCCATTTTTATTTATAAAAGCCGATACTTCAAAATATCCTTGCGGATTTGCAGAAAATTTGATCAATTTAGTAAAAGAAACTGTAAAAAATAAAAATTTATCTTCAAAATTTTCAAAATTCGCAAAAATATCTCCAGAAAACTCACAAATCAACTTTTCAAAAGTAAATCGCGAATGTATTTTTCTTGACAGCGAAACTTCTTACAGTGCAAGAAATGCAATAGTTTTTAATAAGCCAGTTGTAGAAAATTTTGTTCATTTTACCGGAAATTGCTTAAAAGCGGCTGCAATGTTTAAGGTTCGCATTGGAACTCCAGTAAAATATCTTATTGAACAATGTGGCGGTTTTAAAACAAAATGTGCCAAGATTGTAATAAATGGATTAATTACAGGAAAAGATATTTACACTTACGATTTTCCAATTTCAAAAGATATAAAATCAATAGAATTTTTGCCTTCTGTGGAACTTTTTGATCAAAATC
>CAZLXK010000126.1:2043-7267 GCA_964563305.1 uncultured Treponema sp. | reverse complement strand
AGTTGGCTTGAAAAAGTTTTGCGTTTTATTTTGTTCGACAAATTTTTGTTCATATATAAAATTGCATATTTTACAAGCGAGCCAGTTTTCGCAGGCAAAATATTTTTTTTGTGTTCCATAATTTTGTAAAGATGTTCAATAAATTCTTGAGTGCAAGAAACACATTCGTTACAAATAATTATTCGCGGAAAAATTGAAATGTTGTTTAAATTATTTAATTCTGAAAAATCCGAAGAAACAATCAAAATTGGAACGCTGAGTAAATTTTCATTTTGTCGAACCGCTTCAATGTCCGCAGTTTTTACATTGTCAAATATGATTAAATCTGGCGTAAAGTTTTCAATCAAATTTTGCAAAAAACTAACAGACGAAATTACTTCAGTTTGATTTTCTTTGCCGAGAATTTTTAAGAGATTTTGATTTGAGCCAATAAAAATAATTTTTTTTTGTTTAGAATAAATCATATTTTTTTAATTTTCAGAAACGTCTTTGTCAAAATATTCTACGCAAGCAAATTTTGAATCTTCAAAGTTTAAAAAATCTTTTATAATTTTATTTGCATTTTTGTTTACTTGAGAAATTCTTTTTGCACACTTTGAATTTTTGTCAGTTAAAACGAGCGGATCAACATAACGCTTTTTGACTTTTAAACTTACGCAATAATGATTTGGCAATTCTTTTTCGCTTGAAATAACTTTTGTCATATTTTTATAAGTCCAAAAAAGTTTTGAAAATCTTAAATCAGTTTTTGTCGAAGCAAAATCATCAAAAATTTTAATAAGTTCAGTTTCACCTTTTTTGTAAAAATCATTTTCGTTTACAATTTGATTTTTTATTGCGCAAGATAAAATGTCTGCCATAAGTTGCATTGCAATTTTGTCTTCGTTGTGTTGCAAAATCAAACTTGTTTCGCAAAATTTTTTTGTGTACAAAAGTGCTTCTTCTTCACTATCAAATCCAAGTTCGTCAATCATTTTTCCATTTTTTAAAACTTGAATGTGAGAATAATTTTTTTGAACTTCCGCCAAATTCCAAACTTTATCTAAAGCCGCTCCGCTCGGATACATATATTCTAAGCGATCGGCACTTAAACCCGGACAATCGTTGTCGCAAATTGGATAAATGTGATAATTGTCAACTTCTTGAAAAGAAATTTTATCTTTTTGCAAAAGCGATTTTAATTCTTGATTTTCGTCAATGAATTTTTTGTTTAAGTTTTCTGTGCTTTCTTGCGTTAAAGCGTCTCCATTTCTAAAATCATTTACGTGCGAAAAAGCAGGACTTGAAACATCGTGAAGCAACGATGCAAGAGTTTGTTTTTTGTCGTGAGTAAAATTCCATGTGATTAATGCAACGCCAAGCGAATGTTCAAAACGCGAATAATGAAAATAATTGTGAAAAAGTGGCGTAAAATCAGTTCCGCACAAAAGACTTACGTTTTTTAAACGCGACAAAATTGGCAATTTTATATAATCGTATAAAAATTCAGGAAATTCTTTTGATAAAATTTTGTGATAATTTTTTGATGTAAAATTTTCCATTTAATTCCTAATTTTGATTTTGCGGATTTTAAGTTTTTCAGAAAACAGATTCTGATGGTTCGCCATGTCGCTAGAAACGTTGTTGCAATTTCATTAGCCACGAGTTCAATGACGATTTAATTTTTTATTTTACAATCAAATTAAAAATTCTGTCTAAATCTTCTGAACTAAAATATTTTATTTCGATTGAACCTTTGTTGAAGTTTCCTTTTAAACTTACTTTTGTGCCTAAAGTTTCAATCAATTTATTTTCAAGTTCCACGTAATTTGGATCTCTCGTGCTAAACTTTTTATTTGTTGGCTTAAGAGAATTTGTTTTTTCGTTTAGTTCGTGCGCATAAGATTCCGCTTGCCGAACCGAAAGTCCTTGTCCTTGAATTTTTCCGAAAAGAATTCGCTGTTCAGTTTGATTTTCTACGCTAAGTAACGCTCGTGCGTGTCCAGAAGTTAAAGTTCCTTCGACCAACGCTCGCTGCATATCTTCTGGAAGTTTTAAAAGACGCAAACAGTTTGCCACAGTTGAGCGATTTTTTCCGACTCGCTTTGCAACTTCTTCTTGCGTAATTCCGCTAAGTTCCATCAATTTGTAATAAGCTTGAGCTTCTTCCACAGGATTTAAATCTGTTCGCTGAATGTTTTCGATAAGTGCGACTTCGAGTTTTCTAACATCAGAAAATTTGCGCAACTGAACTGGAACTTTTTCAAGTCCTGCCGCTTTTGCTGCACGAGTTCTGCGTTCTCCGGCGATAATGTAAAAAGTTCCGTCTCCAGCATCTTCAACTGTAATTGCTTGCAAAACGCCTTCTGATTTTACAGATTCTGTGAGTTCAGCAAGTTCTTCTTCGTTAAAATATTGGCGAGGTTGACGCGGATTTGGTTTTAATAAATTTATGTCAAGCCAAAGTGTCCCATTTTCGTCAGAAGTAATTCCTTTTGGCAAATTTGGATTTTGCTTTATTCCATTTTCGCTATTTTGATTTGAATTTTCTGAATTTGAAGAATTTTCGGAATCATCTTTTTTGCTAAAATTATAATTATCTTCTTCATCAACTTCTTCCATTAAGGAACTGAGTCCTTTTCCTAATCTTTGCTTAGCCACGTGCGATTACCTCTTCTGCAAGTTTTTGATAACTTTTAGCACCAACACAGTTTGGGTCGTAAAGGCAAATTGGTTCTCCGTGAGAAGGCGCTTCTGAAAGTCTTACGTTGCGCGGAATGATTGTGTTGAAAACTAATTCCTTAAAATAACTTTTTACTTGCATAACAACATCTTGTGCAAGGCGAGTTCGGCTATCATACATTGTAAAAAAAATTCCACCGATTACAAGATTTGGATTTATTCTTTCTTGAACTTGCTTTACTGTTTTGAGCAAAAGCGTAATTCCTTCGAGTGCAAAATATTCGCATTGCATTGGAACTAAAACTGCGTCGGCTGCGGCAAGTCCGTTTAATGTTAAAAGTCCAAGCGACGGTGGACAATCAATCAAAATGTAATCATATTTATCTTTTACAGGAGCCAAAGAATCTTTTAAGAAATATTCACGTCTTTTTTGTTCAACAAGTTCAATGGCTGCTCCAGATAAATCCACAGAAGCACTAATTACGTCAAGATTTTTAAGTGCCGAATGTTTTATTGCGTCATCTGCGGTACATTCAAGCGGAATATATTTTGCAAACATAAGTTCATAAATTGTTGGCTTTTTTTTGCTAACACCAACGCCGCTAGACATATTTCCTTGTGAGTCAAAATCGACAAGAAGAACTTTTTTCCCTGCAACTGCAAGATAAGCACCAATGTTGATTGCAGAAGTTGTTTTTCCAACTCCGCCTTTTTGATTTACAAATACGTACGTTTTTCCCATGTGAAACATTATAGCAAAAAAATTGTTTCACGTATACTAAAAAATGTGTAGCAATTTTAGATTTAAAATAAACTTTATATATGCAAATAAAAAGGAGCAATTTCATTTTCGCAGAGAACCTACCTTCCGCCGCACGGTGCACGGTAATTTGTATTAAGTCGGTCGCAACTTCGTTGCTTCCTCCCACCGTGCAAATGCGTCGGAAGGCAGAACCTCTGCTACATTACATTGCTCCTTTACGTATTTTAAGATAGCGATGTTTCTAAAAACTACAGTTGCTACACACGTTTTAAATGCTATAAAATATGATTATGATTTTAAACATTACATTTTCTAAGCCTGCAAAAAATTTTTCTTTTGACAAGCCTTACATAAAAGTGCGAATTAGAAAAGTTCCAAATTCAAATCTTTACGACGCGGAATTTTTTACGCAAACTCAAGTTTTTCAAAAAAAAATGACAAGTTTAGAAGTTGATGAATTTTATAAAAATCACGCTGGCATTTCTTTTAAGAATGTTGTTTGCACAACCGAAAATTCTCAAATTACAACTTTGGCAAATAAACACGGAAAAATCACAAATCTTACAAAAAAAATTTCTAAATCTGAAAACGCAAAAAATGAATTTTCAAATATAAAAATTCAAAATCAGAATCAAAAAATTGGCGAAGCAAAAAATTTTTCTTCTTCTAAAAAAAATTATATTCTAAAAGAAGGAAATCCGATTTTATTTTTGCTGAGGCTTGGCGTAATGTCTGCGGACGGAAAAGTTCTCGCGTCAAAATATGACAAGTTTAGGCAAATAAATCGCTTTTTGGAAATTTTTGATGATATTCTTGATGACGTAAAAAAATTGTGCGTTGGCGAAAATGATTTTTCAAAAGAGCGTCCACTTTATATTGCAGATTTTGGTTGCGGAAAATCTTACTTGAGTTTTGCACTTTATTATTTTTTGACTGAAATAAAACATATTCCAACAAAAATTACTGGTTTAGATTTAAAAGCCGAAGTGATTGAAAATTGTAATAAACTTGCAAAAGAATGTTCCTATTTGGGATTAAATTTTATTCAGGGAAATGTTGAAGATGCAAAAAATAAATATAAAACTTTTCCCGACATTATGATTACTTTGCATGCTTGCGACACGGCAACTGATTACGCTTTAAAATATGCTCTTGATTCAAAAGTTGCGGCGATTTTGAGTGTGCCTTGTTGTCAACACGAAATAAATTTACAACTTGAAAAAACAAAACTGGCTGAAGAAAATCCATTTGCGTCTTTTACAAAGTGGGGAATTATTCAAGAACGTTTTGCTGCTCTTGCAACCGATGCGATTCGTGCGGAACTTTTGGAAGAAAACGGATATTCTGTTCAACTTTTGGAATTTATTGATTTTGAAGGAACGCCAAAAAATATTTTGATTCGAGCACTTAGAAAAAAAAATGTAAACGAAAAGTCTTTGAACAAATCTAAGCAACGACTAGAAAGTTTACTTAGCAATTTGAAAGTTTCTCAGACATTTAAGAACTTGCTTGAAAAAAGTTAAAGTTTGATGTTGCAGAAGATCTAGCTCGCCGTGTAGTTCAAAAAACGTGCTTCAAAAATCAGAAAGATTAAAGCGTTTCTAAACTTGCATTTTTTACAGTAAAGTTTCCGTTTTCTTTTTGAACTTCAAGCCAAGCATATTTTCCGTCGCAAAGTGCACCTGGATTTATTACAGTTGTTTTTCCGCATTTACAAATTCCTGCACTTTCGTGAATGTGTCCAGTTATTACAGCGAGCGGTTGGAACTTGTCTATGAACTCGCGTAAAAGTGGAGAGCC
>CAZLXK010000126.1:0-2033 GCA_964563305.1 uncultured Treponema sp. | reverse complement strand
CATGAGCTCCGTTTGATATTTTATCGCATTCAGTGTCTTTTGGCGGGTTGTGCATAATTGTAATTAAATTGTTCCATTCTTGTTCGCCTTGATTTGTGATGATGTTAAAGTCACTTGCAAGATCAGCGTCGCTCCGTTCGTAAGGCGTTGTGTGCGTAAATTCACTTCCGCCACTTGAACCTGCAATCACTAAACCTTCAAAAGATGCGAGAGTTTTATGTACGCTGATGTCGCGTTTTTCAAGTTCCTGCACAAAATTTTCTTCGTCACAATTTCCGATTACTGCAAAAATATTTTCACTTTTTTTACAAAGTTTTTCGAGTGAAGGAAGTCCAGTTTTTATGTCGCCAAATTTAGCAAAATCTCCTGCAAACAAAACTGCGTCTGCTTGCTTAAATTGATTGTCGAGTTTGTCTAAATTTTCAACTGCTCCGTGCAAGTCGCTGATTACTAAAAATTTCATTTTTTAACCTCGCTTTATTTCGCTGATTTATTTGCTGATTTATTTTGTGCTAAGCGTTAACCGATTGTTTTGTCGCTTCTCTCTTCGCAATGACGTGGCAAGTGACAGATTCTTCGCTTTGCCCGCTCGAAACTTTTTTGCAAGTTCAGAATGACAATTTTGTGATAAAATCATTAAATCGTCGAAAGAACTTTTTTTAATTTTTCCATTTGAGATTTTGTGCCGATTGTAATGCGAACAAAATCTTCAATTCCTGGCGTTGCAAAGTGTCGAATCAAAATTCCCTGAGATTTTACTTTTTGATAAATTTCTTCGCCAGACTTTCCGTTTTTTTTCGTAAACACAAAATTTGTTTTGCTCGGAATTACAAACCAAGCGTTTGCTTTTAAAAATTCAGTTAAACTTTCTCGCTCTTTTACAATTTTTTTTGCGTTTTCAGCGTAATATTCAACAGCCTTGCAAGAAGCAATGCCTGCAGTTTGCGTTAAAAAATCAACAGGAAAATGATTAAACGAATTTTTTACGGTAAAAATTGCATTTATAATTTCAGGATTCGCAACAACGTAGCCAAGCCTTTGTCCTGCAAAAGATAAACTTTTTGAAAAAGTTCTAACTATTACAAGATTTTTAAATTCACTTAAAAGCGGAATGCAACTTTCTTCACCAAAATCAGCGTAAGCTTCATCAACAACAAAAATTCTGTCTTTTGGAGCAAAAATCAACATTTGCTTAATTTCGTCGCGGCTTAAAGAAATGCCAGTTGGTGCATTTGGATTTGCAAAAATTATATTTGAATTGTGATGATTTGCTTCTTCGAGCATTTTTTGCGTGTCAAGCGTCCAGTCAGATTTTAAATCAATTTGTTTCATTGGAATGTTGTAAAATCCGCAATAAACTGGATAAAAACTGTAAGTAAATTTTGGAAGAATTAAAGGTCGGTCAGAATCAAAAAAAGTGTAAAAAACAAAACTTAAAACTTCGTCGCTTCCGTTGCCACAAAAAATCATTTCTGGCGTAATTTTAAAATTTAATTCTGATTTTGCTTTTGGATTTGCTAAAACTCCGCCACAAGAATTTAACATTTGGGAAATTGCTTTGCGTAATTCGTTTGCGTCTGGATCTGGATAAACACCCAAATTTTTTAAGTTTTTGCTGATTGCTTTTTTTACTGATTTTGCAACACTTTTGTGAGGCGGATAAGGATTTTCGTTTGCGTTGATTTTTAAATATTCTCTGTCTTTAGGTTGTTCGCCTGGAACGTAAGGATGTAAATTTTTTAATCTTTGTGAAAGCATTTTGTCCTCTTTGATTTAATTTTATTGCTTTTTTTTGATTTGATAAAGGCGTTTAGGAGTTAGAAGTTAGGATTTAGTATTTAGCAGTGATGTTTAAGGGCGAGAAAACTGGCAGTTTAATTTGAGGATTTTGCGGTTTGATTTTGCGAAGTTGTGCTTGCGTTTGTTAAGTGGCGATTTGTTTGTGTCAAAATTGCAGAAGACTTAGCCCCGATTGTAGTGGCGAGCGTAAGCGAGTTGCTTCGCAATATAAAAGTTGCGAAGCAATGGAGTGA
>CAZLXK010000125.1:0-7426 GCA_964563305.1 uncultured Treponema sp. | reverse complement strand
ACCTTCGCCGCTCGCACTTAAATGTTCAATTAAAAATTTAGGATAATCTTTTCCAAAAGTTAAAGTTGTTCCTTCTAAGCGTCGGCTTCCTTCTTTTTTTGCTGATTTTACAGTAGATTTTTTTGCAGATTTTTCTTTAGATTTTGAATTTGCAGATTTTTCAGCGGCTTGACTTGCGAGTTTTTGAACTGTCGCGTTATTTTTAATTTTAAGAGCGTAATTTACAGCTTTTTTTGCCATTGGATAATATTTTCCAAGATAATCGTAAGCAACTGTGTCCAAAGCATTTGTAAAAATAGATTTTGCATTTTTTAGAGAATCAAGAGTTTCGCCAATTTTTTCATCAACAAAATTTTTATCAGCATTTACAGAATCAGAAAGATTTTTTGCCAAAGAATTTACTGTAGAAAAATCAGTTTTTACATCATTTGAAATATTTTCCACAGATTTTTTTAAAGCGGAACTTGTTGTGATTGCAGAATTTATTTTTTCAAGATTATCTTTTAAGGCGTTAAGGTCAGAAATTTTATTTACGTCGATTGATTGAAGATTTTCTACAGATTTTGAAAAATCAGAAATTTGACTTTCTAATTTTGCTGGCGTTTCTTTCCATTTTTCTGTCATAGATTTTGAAGTTTCAATTAAATTTTTTGAAGCGGAAGGCGTTTTAAGTTGACTTTCAAGATTTTCTACAATCGAATTAAAATCACTTTCGCCAAAAAGTGCTTGAATTTGAAACTTTAAATCTTCAATCGCTTTTTGAGTTTTTGATTTTAAGTCAATCATAAAAGCGGATTCTTGTTTTTCTTTTTCTTCTTGCTTTTCTTTTTTAGGAATTATGCAACTTGTTTTTCGGTCAGTGTTAAAAGCAATTCCAGAAACTTCAAGATTTTGTGCATCAAAAAATCCACGCAAAATTTTTGCTAAATCAAAATCCAAAGCAATTTTTTGAGCTTCAAAAAGATTTTTAAACTCTGAATTTTTATTTCCAACTGCAATATTTTTTATTGTAAGCGACGCACTCATAAAAGAAATGTTTACGCTTTCAATGTCAGTTTTTGCACTAAAAACAGTTTCGCACGAACTTTTTAAGATTTTTTTTGCAATAGGATTTTTAAAAATATTTACTACAATCACAAAGGCAACAATCGCACAAACTGTCGCAACTAAAGGAAGCAATTTAAATCTTCCTTTTTGACCTTTGATTTCTTTTGCAAGAAGTTTTAATTTTTTTAAATCTGATTTTGAAAAACTTTGATCAAGCGGAATCATAAAATTATTTGGATTTTTTAAATCAGAATTTGTCTTAAAAAGATTTTTAACAAGAGTTTTGTCTTGCGGAATTGAAATTTTTGCCAAGATTTTTTTGTCAAACTTTTTTTGCGGATATGATTTTTTAAAAAGCGACGGAAGTTTTTTTCGCGGAAGATTTTTTGATTTTTTTTCTTGAACTGCTAACTTTTTTGTTTTTGCAAGTTCAGTTGATTTTTTGTCAGCGGCGTTTTCTGAAGTAGCGGAAACTTTTTTTATTGAACTTGAGGATTTTTCTTGAATTGCTAAGTTTTTTTTGTTAAGTTTTGATTTTTTTTCGTTTAGCAAAGATTTTTCTGCGTCAAGTTTTGATTTTTCCGCATTAACAGCAGATTTTTTTTCTTTGCTTGCAGAAGATTTATCAGATTTATTTTTTGTTTCAGATTTTTTTTGAGCCATAAATTTTTTCCTTAAATTTTTCAATCATTTTTAATCAATCATTTTTTCAATTCAAATATCTTGTACTAAAAGAGCAATTTTTTTAATAAACGGAATTTGTTTCATCATTTTTACAAGTTTAAGTTTTCTTACAAAATTTGCGATGTATTTTCGCCACAAAAATATAAATAATCTTGCAAGCCAATAAAATGGAACGTAAGCAATAAGTGCAAATGCGAACGAACCCATTACAATCGTGTTATTAAATTTTGTAAAAGACACAAACGGAATATCTAAAAGTTTTAAGTAAAAATTTTGAGCAAAACTTAAAGTTAAAATCCAATAACCAATAAAATCAAAAAGTGGATCTAAAAGACAAGCAAGCAAAGATCCAATTATTGTAGACAAAGTTAAAGTTGCTCGCTGAATTCTCATAAAAAATACAAAAATAAAAATAAAATACCAAAGAATATTATTTTTTGGCATAAAACCAAGCAACATTCCTAGTGCAAAAGCATGAGCGATTGAGCCAGGATCCGAGTTTGAACTTAATGCTTTTATAAGTTTTGTAAAATATTTCAACATAATTTTAATCTTAACATCATTTTTTGCTTTTATAAAGTTTTTTTGTCATTAGCGGTCATTGAGCTTGTCGAAAAATCTGTAAGTTTTAATTTTTCTCAACAGAGTCTAAAATTAATCTAAAGTGACGATTTTTTTAAACTCAAAAAAAATTCAAGATTTTACTAATAAATTTTGCGGAAATTTGAAATTTTCAAAATCATTTATATAATTAAAAATATGATTATCAACACGGGAGCAAGAACTGACACTGTTCAATATTATTCGGATTGGCTTTTAGAACGTTTCAAGAAAGGTTTTGTTTTTGTAAGAAATCCGCTGTTCCCTAAAAAAGTCACAAGATACGAACTTAAACCGAATTTTGTTGACTGCGTAGTTTTTTGTTCTAAGAATTACGAGCCAATTCTGCCACGACTTCATGAAATCACTGACAAATTTAACACATATTTTTTTTACACAATCACGGCTTACGGAAAAGATATTGAACCAAATGTTCCAGACATTGATAAAAGTATAGACACGCTTTTAAAACTTGAAAAAATTGTTGACAAAGAAAGAATTTGTTGGCGATACGATCCAGTTTTTTTGACTAAAAAATATACAATTCAGCAACATTTAATTACTTTTGAACACATGGCAGTTCGTTTAAGCGGACACATTTCGCGTTGCGTTTTTAGTTTTGTTGAAATGTACAAAAAACTCGAAGAAAATTTTAGCGAACTTCAAGAATTAAAATCAGAAGAAAAAGAAAAACTTGCTTTTGAAATGTCAAAAATTGCTCATAAACATAAAATCATTTTGCAAACTTGTGCCACAAAAGAAAACTTTGAAAATTATGGAATTCTAAAAAGTGCTTGCGTTACTTTGGATATTCTTTCTAAAGCAAACGGAAATTTGGATTTCAAAAATTTACGACATCAAGGAATGAGAAAAAATTGTAATTGCATTATAAGTCACGATATTGGCGCTTATAATACTTGTCCGAATGGCTGCAAATATTGTTACGCAAATCAAAATCCAGAACTTGCTAAAAAAAATTATGAAGAATGTAAAAAAAATATTCACTCGCCTATTTTGCTTGGAAAAATTTCTGATAGCGATATAATTAGTTTTGCAAATCAAAAATCATTTTTAAATGAAAAGAATTTGCAACTAGAACTTTTTTAATTTGCTGATTTTATGATTGTGGATTTTTTAAATTTAATTTGGAGATTTTAAATGAATATAATTGCTGAAATTGGAACAAGTCACGGCGGTTCTTTTGAAAAAGCAAAAGAATTAATTTATGCTTGTAAAGAAGCGGGAGCCGACAGCGTAAAATTTCAATGGGTTTATGCGGACGAAATTCTCCATAAAAACACAGGATTTGTAAATCTTCCGGGCGGAAAAATTCCACTTTATAATCGTTTTAAGGATTTAGAAGTAAGAGCTGAATTTTTTCAAAAATGTTTAGAATATACACATTCGCTTGGAATGAAATTTATTTGTTCACCTTTTGGACTTCGCTCGCTCAAAGAATTATGCGAAATTAAACCTGACGCATTAAAAATTGCAAGTCCAGAAGTAAATCACATTCCTTTGCTAGAAAAAATTTCTGAATATTACAAAAAAATTCCAATAATTTTATCAAGCGGAGTTTCAAAACTTGGCGACATTGAAAAAGCGATTGAAATTTTAACATCTTCATCTTCGAGTGAAAAATCTAAAAAATCTGAAGAAAATGCAATTTTAAGAACTGAAAGTTTGCACGAGAAATCTGAAGAAAATTCTAAAATCAGCAAAAAAATCAGCGAAAATCAAATTTCTCAAAATCAAAATAAAGACGAAGATTTAACACTTTTGCATTGTTCAACTTTTTATCCAACGCCCGAAGAAGATTATAATGTAAAA
The DNA here is from genome assembly GCA_964563305.1 of uncultured Treponema sp. Taxonomy (GTDB): domain Bacteria; phylum Spirochaetota; class Spirochaetia; order Treponematales; family Treponemataceae; genus Treponema_D. The sequence continues at coordinate 3,265 of CAZLXK010000125.1, read as the reverse complement.
TGCGTAAAAACTTTGCACAAAATTTTTGGCTTGCCAACAGGAATTTCTGATCATTCGCTGAATCCGATTTTAGTTCCAGTTCTTTCAACTGCAATGGGAGCGAGCGTAATTGAAAAACATATTACTTTGAGCAAAAAAGGCGACGGTTTAGATGATCCAGTTGCTTTAGAAACTCAAGATTTTGCTTTTATGGTTCACTGCGTTCATCAAACTTTAGCACTTATGAATCGTTTTAAGAATGATGAAAGAGCAAAATCTAATGGAAAGAAAAATTTTGACCATGGAATTAGCGACGCTTGTTTTGAAGAAATTTTAAGTCAACTAAAAGAATCGTTTAGCGAAGAAAAAATTTTTGCTTGTTTAGGAAATGGCGTAAAAAAACTTTCAGCAAGTGAAAAAATAAATTATGGAAGAACAAATCGATCTTTACATTACTTAAAAGATTTAAAAAAAGGACATAAAATTTTAGAAACTGACGTTGCAATTTTAAGAACTGAAAAGATTTTAAGCGTGGGCATTCATCCTGAAAATTTAAAAATAATTTTAGGAAGTGAACTTACAAAAAATGTAAAAAGTGGCGATGGCGTTCAGTTTGAAGATTTTATGATTAAGTGATTTTATGATTTTATGAAAAAATTGACAAATGAAATTTGTGGTTTTATTCTTTTAAATATTTAAGGAGAAAATTTTATGAAAAAGTCGATTTTATTTATTTTAGTGGCAAGTTTAATTTTAAGTTCTTGTGCTTCAACTTCACATTTAGTTTCTGAAAATGCAAATCTTGATGATTATGATTTTGTTGTTTTAAGATTAAATTCTTGTGCGACTAAAATTGAACCTTCGCTTTGTGGTTTTGATGTAAAGATTTTTGATACATTAAGTTCTCAAGGTTTAAAATCTCTTGGCGAAAAAGAAATTTCTTTACTTAGCGAAGATGAATTAAAAAAGACGCTTTTTGTAAACACAAATTATTCGCTTGTAGAAAACGAAGTTATGCTTTCGCTAAATTTTGTTGATGCTTTTACTGGCCGCCCGATTGCAAATTGTTATTCAACTGGCGACATTGGTTTAGGTTATTCGCGAGGAATTATTAAAGCAACTGAAAAAATTCAAACGCAAATAAAATATTTGTTTTCTAAAAAGTCTAAAGTGCAAAATCAAAATGTAGAAAATTTAGAGCAAAAAATTGAATTTAATCTTGAAGAAAATGCTGAAAATCAAAATGAAATTGAACTTAACGCAGAAAATTCAGAAAACACAAACGTCAATGAAGAAACTTCAGAAAATTCTCAAACAATTAAAAATAATATTTCAAGATAATTTTTAGTTTGATTATACAAAATTTTTGTGAAGAAAAATGTTTTGGCGACAAAAGAATTTAATGCACACACAATTTGAGCGAAACTGCGATTTTTAAATTTTTATAAAAAAATCTTTTTCTTGTTGCGAGAAAATTTTTGCTGAACCAAAATCTTCAAAACAAAAAAAATTAAAAAATTAGAGATTTAAACTCCATTCAAAAATTAGCCGCAAACCTTGCAAAGTTAAATCTTTTTCAACAACTGTAAAACAGTCGGTGATTGGTTTTAAAACGCTATTTAAACCGCCAGTTGCAACAACTTTTATAGAATCTTCGCTGTCGCCAGTAATTTTTTGAACATCAGCTTTCATGGATTTTACGAGATGCTCGACAAGTCCTTTGTAACCTAAAACAACGCCAGACTGAATTGCGCTAACTGTGTCTAAACCTAAAGAACTGCTCGGAGCTTTTAGAGGAACGATTGGAAGTTGCGCTGTGTTTGTCGAAAGTGAATGAACTGCTGTGGCAAGTCCTGGAGCAATAGAAACGCCGCGGATAATTCCTTTTGAATCTGTTGCAATAAGTGAAAGTGCTGTTCCAAAGTCAACTGCAATGCACGCTTGATCTTCAAACAAAGTTCTTGCCGCCAAAGCATTACAAATTAAATCTGTTCCAAGTTGATTTTCAACTCCCGGCGGACAATGAATTGGAAATTTTTCGTTTAACATTAAAGTTCCGTTTACAATAAAAGGTTTTTTGTGGCAAATAAAATTGCAAACATTTACAAAAGTGCCAATTAAATCTGGAACAACAGAACTTAAAACTGCATTGCTAAAATCTCCGGATTTAAAATTTGAATCACGCAACATTGAAATTATTATAGAAGAATATTCGTCGGCAGTTCGTTTTATATCTGTGGCAATTCTCCAAACTTTCTGAATATTTTTTCCTTCAAACGCTGCTAAAACAACATTTGTGTTTCCAATATCAACTGCAAATAACATAATTTCCTCGCAAATAAAAAAAATCAACTTTAAATATAATTGCATAAAGCACTTTTTATCAATAAAATAAAATCATTATGTCAGATTTAATTCAAGCAAAAGTTTTAAAAGGTTTTAGAGATTTTCTTCCGCAAGACGAAATTTTACGTGAAGATTTGCAAGAAAAATTAACAAAAATATATAGATCTTATGGATTTGTTCCGATTGACACTCCAGTTCTTGAATATTCAGAAATTCTTTTGCGAAAAAGCAATGGCGAAACTGAAAAGCAAGTTTTTAGATTTCAAGATAATGGCGGGCGCGATGTTGCACTTCGTTTTGATTTAACAGTTCCTTTTGCACGTTTTACGGCGGAACACAAAGAAGAGCTTTATTTTCCTTTCAAGCGTTATCATATTGCAAAAGTTTGGCGTGGCGAAAAACCGCAAGCTGGTCGTTACAGAGAATTTGTTCAGAGCGATTTTGATATTGTTGGTTCGGATTCTGCAAGTTCTGATTTTGAAATTTTGTCGCTGATGAAAGCGGCACTCGAAGAAATTGGCGTAAAAAAAATTACAATTCACGTAAATCATCGAGGAATTTTTAATCGATTTCTTGCTAAACTTGAAGTTCAAGAAAAATCAGAAGATATTTTGAGAATTGTTGATAAAATTGCAAAAGTTGGGGCTGAAGAAGTTGAAAAAGAATTATTTGAACTTACGCAAAATATCGATTCAGCAAAAGAAATTATTGATTATATTCAGATGAAATCTTCTTGGGAAGAAACTTTGAGTCATCTTGAAAAAATGGCTGGCGGTTTTGGCGAAGATGTTAAGCGGATGAAAGAAATTTACGAAATGATGGAGTCAAGTGGCATTGAATCGACATTCGTTTTAGATCCAAGCATTACTCGCGGACTTGATTATTACACTGGCGTTGTTTACGAAACATTTTTAGATGATTTGCCAAAAATTGGTTCGGT
>CAZLXK010000124.1:0-7485 GCA_964563305.1 uncultured Treponema sp. | reverse complement strand
CGTCTTCGCCAATCGTAATCAAGTTGTCAAACTTTTCAGAAAGTGCTTGGTACGAATTTTTGTAAGCATAATTTATAAAGAAAAAATCCTGACGGTGAAAAGGCTCTTTGATTTCATTTCCCTTAAAAACGCAAACTAAAACATCTTCGTCTTTTTCGCCCGGCCAGTAAGAAGTTACGTTTCCAGGATAAGAGCCAGGAATTTGGTGGAACGTTAAGTCAAGAGATGAAAACTGACGGCTGAGATTTTCGATTGCGGTTTGAATTTTATCAGAACGAATTTTATTGCTCCTCAAAATAGTCGCTGTCGATTTTTTTGATTAAATATGTTTGCGCAATGCTTACGCCTACATTAAATTCAATCATAAGCTGTGCTAATTTTTGGCCGTCAATCAGAACGATTTTTTGATTTATGCTTGAAGCGTAATCTGTCGCCTCTTTTGAAAAATTGCTTGTTGTAATAAAAACGCCTTTTGACGCTTTTCGACCAAGCAATGCTCCTGCAAATTTTTGAATTTCAGGTCTGCCAACTTGACCTTTCCATCTTTTTGCCTGAACATAAATTGAATCAAGTCCGAGTTTATCTTCTTTTATAATTCCGTCGATTCCTTCATCGCCAGTTTTTCCCACAACTTCTGCCGCTTCTTCAAAGTTTCCGCCATAGCCCATGTGAACAAGCAAGTCAATAACAAGATTTTCAAAAAATGAAGGTGAGTTTTCTGCGATTTTTGAAAGAATTTCATCTGCGAGATTTTCTGAAATCATTTTTATCCCGTCACGAATCATTTCATCTGGAGTTTTTTGATTTTCAGATTCAAGAAGTTCATCTTTTTTTAAGTTTAAGGCGGATTTTTTATCATTTCTATCATTATGATGATTTTGAAACTCAAGAAATTCATCAAATTGTTTTAAGTATTTTGTAGAAATGTTTTTAGGATTTTCTGCAAGAACTTGTTTTCCGCGTTCTGTAATTTTTACAAATCCTTTTCCTGCGTCGCAAAGAAGTCTTGCTTTTTTTAAGTAAGTTTTTGCCCAGTTTACGCGATTGTAGATTACAGTTTGAGTTCCCGACGCAAGAAGACAAGTTTTTTCTTCATCAGAAAGATTAAATTCTGCCGAGATTTTCTCAATTAGTTCTGAAGTTTTATGTTCTTTTCCGTCCGCCAAAAATTTTAAAAGCGGAAGCATACAAGTCTGGTAATCAGGAATCATTTATTTTACCTCTGTTTTTAGTATAGCACGGAAAAGCTAAAGTTTTCTATTGAAGATTTTTGTGATATGAAACGTTTATAAACTGGCTAATTTTATTGATTTATGGCTAGAACAATGTTATAATTTATAAAGACGGAGGCGACTTATGTGCAAGGCGACAATTTATGAAGCACGGAACAATTTTTCTGCTTTGGTAAAAAAAGCTGAAAGCGGCGAGCCAGTCGAACTTACGCGGCACGATAAGCCTGTCGCGGTTATTATCAGTTATGAAGAATACGAAAAGCGAAAACCAAAGGAAAGTTTTTTTGACTGGCTTATGAAATTCAGAAAAGAAAATGCAGATATTCTTGACGACGAAGGTATCCCTTTAGAAAGAGATTCTTTTACTGAAAAAGATTATGAAGAATATGACGAAAAAATTTCAAAACTTTTCATGGAAAATTAAATGAAACCAGTTTATCTTTTAGACACAAATGTTATTTCAGAGTTTACTAAAAAAAATCCGAATCTTAGCGTTTTGCAAGAACTTCATAAAAATGAGGATTTTTGTGCAATTTGTTCAACAGTTTGGCAAGAAATGATTTTTGGCTACGAAAGAATGACAGAAGGCAGGAAGAAACAAGAAATTGCAAGATATATCAGCAAAATAAAGGAAACTTATGACATTATTCCTTATGATTCTTTTGCAGCTCAAATTTGCGGAGAAATTCGTGCAAAATGTATAAATCAAGGCAAACCCGCTCCGTTTTTTGATAGCCAAATTGCCGCAACAGCGATTGCCAACGGAATGGTTTTAATCACGCACAACACAGAAGATTACAAAGTTTTGCAAGAAAACAGTATGCTTAAAGTTGAAGATTGGTGGGGATAAATCGAGGGAATTTATTGGATTTTCAGAACTCGAAAATGTCATTCCCGTGCTTGACATGGGAATCTATTCTCGAAAATAAAAAACCTTGTCAGAACTTTTCAATATACCATTTAAAGTTAGGATAACTGCTTGTGATTGAATCCGAAAGTTCACCTTCTAAAATTGAAGCTTTGCCTAAGTTGAATTGTTTATTTTCAAATGGAACTCCAAAAATTTCTGTGGTGCTATTGTATTCCAAAAGTACAGAATAATCTTTAAATTGTTCAGGAAGATTTTCTGTGCTTTCCAGCGTAATAAGCACAACAGCATATTTTAAAACGTTGTCTTTATAGGCAGAAAGAACTTCTTTTATAGAATTTGTGATTTTTATTTCTTCAGGCAAATCACTTCCCCCAGCCAGGATAAGCAACGTCACTAAACATATGCCTAACTTTCTTTAAGTAGCAATCTTTTCCGTCATCAACAACAAAATAATAAAAGGCTTCTTGCTGGCTGCCGTCATTAATTCTTAGAACATCTTTTACTTGGCTAGACCAATACTTACAGTCATCAGATTGTCCATGATATTCTTGAGTTGTAAGATTGTAATTTTTTAAAATCTTGTAAGTTTGGGTCGGCTCAAATCTGTTTTTTTTGGAGTAACTTGAAGTTGCCTTTGTTCAGAAAAAGCATTAAATTGAAGAAGAAAAAGTACGGTAAAGAAAATAAGTTTTGTTTTCATGGTTGATTACCTACCAAAAGATTCTCATTTTTATATTTTTTAGGAGTTTTTATTAAGGAATAAATTAAAAAAGCCGCAACAGTTGATAAAATCATTGCATTTCGAGTTTTTTTATTACCCTTAGTTCCATCTCTATATCTTTTGTCTTTTTTTGGAGTTCCAAGTCCTAAAAATATAAAGAAAATTACAAGCGGACCTATAATACACAATGAAAGTTTTGTAATAATAGATATTAACGTATATAGAACATGTGATTTTGTATAGCGATTTTCAAAAATAGAAAAAATTATAGATAAAATAAAAGTTAAAATTACAGAACTAAATAAAAGTATGTCTTGCATTTTAGGAAATGTTTCTAATTCTTTTTCAAAAAAACACAAAAATATAATCACAAAATATGGCAAACACAGAATTATTGTTTCTTTTTTTGATGAAAAAATAACACATTCTGTATTTTTTGAAAAAATTCTACCAACAACATAGATTATCACAATGAAAATTCCAAGAACCCAATTAAAAATATGATTTTCTTGATTTAATGCAGAATTTATTTTATCAATAAAATTTTTATTATACCCAAAGTTTTTGCCTTTTAGTAAATTTTCAATTGTTTTTTCTGAAAAATCTGAATGGGAAATATTAAATTCCTGTTCTTTTGCTAGTGCATAAGAATAGTATTTATTATTTGTATCATTGTCTTTTTCAAAACAATATGCAGAAGCACTATAATAAACAGAATAATCCGCTTCAAAAATTGCTTTCTTAAAATATTCTACGCCATTTTGATAATCATCTGAATCATAATAATTATTTGCAAGTTCTAAATTTGTCTGTGCATAAATAATTATATTGCAAAGAAAAACAGTAAATATAAAAGCAATATTTTTTTTCATATTTTATCCCAATTTGTTTAGATATTTTTCGATTATGGTTTTTAAGAGATATGGTTTATTTGTCATCATAAAAAATGGTTTTTGTCGCCATACAACTTCTATTTTTATAAATCTGCTGTTGTATATTTCAATTTTTCTAATGTGATTTAATTGTTCTTTATATTCTCTTGGTGAAGAAATGATTATTCTTTTGTTTGTAATATAAAATTTTCCCTCAACGTCAGCATTGTCTACAGGATAGTATTCATAATTTTTTTTTCTTAGAATTGTATAAAGCAACATATTGAATTGAAAAATAACATTGTTCATCTTGATTTAAATTAAACGGAACTTGAATAGGACTCTACTCTTGAGATTTTAGTTTTCTTGACAAAGACAAATCTGCAATAAAATTTTGCTCTTCTTCAACATCATCAGCATTTATTTCAAGTTGCGAAAAGATATTTCTAAGAACATTTTCTTCGCTTTCTGTTAATTCTCTGTCTTTCGTTGCCCATTTAAAAGCAATCATATAAGCATTGCGTCTGTTTGACTTTATTTCATCAACAGACAAATTTAATCTATTTTCCAAATATTGAAGAACATATTTTTCATCATCGGTTATTTTTCCGTCATTAATTATTTTTGAAAGAAATTTTGTATATACTTCATCTTTTAAATAATCAGAGTCGGTTTTTAACTTTTTCTGTTCTTCAAAAGTTTCCGACATACAGTCTATCATTGCAGTTCGAAAATTTTTGTCTTTGTTAGTAATTAATTCTGTTATTTCGGTTTTTATCAATTCTTCATTTCCTGCAATTTTAAGTTGCCTATTTTCTTTTAAACCTTTTTTAATTGCAAGGAAAATCATCAGACCACAGATTAAAAAAGAAACACATAGTACCCAATAACCTGTTGTGCCAATTTTTGCACTAATAAAAATTCCCACACAGAATACTAAAATTGTTACAAATTGATATAAAATGACTCTAATAATTGTTTTTATTATGATTTTTGTTTTTGTCATTTTCTTCCATATCTTAAACTAATTGAATTTTCTTTTACAACTTCCTTAAGATTTACTTCTTACTATCTTCATAAATTTTTCTAACAGTTTCATTCAAGATTTTATTTGAGCATCTTGATAAATGCGGAATTGCTAAAATTTTGCATTTATTTTCAAAATCTTTAGGCTCTTGATTAACTTTTAGTTTTAAGTTTGGAAAAGTTTTATTAATTACATTGCGGGCTTTACTTCCGCCTACGACAATCATATTTGGTTCCAATTCTTTTAAATAACTTTTTAAATATTCTTGATAGTTTGAAGAATTCAATATTTTTGTGGCATTTTCTTTGTTTGATTCAATAGTCGGACTAAAAGTGGGTTTTATATTGCAATATGTTGCTCCGTAGAAACGTTCTATCAATTCATTATCACTAACACTTCTAAAATCAAATTTTTCAATATTAAAATCTTTGTTTTTCTGCAATTCTGTAAGTAAATAATAAATTTTTAAGGTTCGCCTTGTTGTCGGACTTTTTATCCAGGCCTTCATAAAGAATATCTTTAGAAAATGTTTTTATACCATTCCAACCGTAATTAATATTGTAAGGTTCTTCATTGCAGAATACGACTTTATATTTTGTATTCCAATAATCATCACTAATTGGTGCGTAAATTAATGCTGTGCTTACATTATTTTTCAACAAATATTCTTTAAATTCATTGTTGATTTTTTCCAATCCTTCTTTACTCATAAAAATTCCTCTCTAAATGATTTTTTCTAACCACAACAAGTCCAAATTAAATTTATTGCAGTCCGCAATAATATTTTAACACAAATTCCGTCCCCCCCCCGTCAACTGTAAAATCAAAAATCACTTGCTTAAAATAAGTAAAATGACTCCAGAACTATTGCAGAAGCGGCTTTCGTCCAACATCAAAAAGGCACGTAAACTTCTCCATTTCTCACAAGAGAAACTTGCTGAAGAGGCGAAAATTTCCGTCCAAATGATAAACGACATCGAAGATTGCCGTCGCTGGCCGAGCGAAAAAACACTTTCTCGTCTTTCAAACGCCCTAAAAACTGATGTTTACACACTTTTTCTCCCCGAAGATTCAACAGAGCATGCTCTTCCACTTCAAAAACAAGCAATCGCTGCCGACTTGCAAGAACTTTTCGCAAAGTCAGATAAAGAATATCTTGAAAAATAAATTCAGAATGGCAAATCGCATTATAAACCGCCCACTCTACCACCTTGCCTTAGAGTGAAAATTTTTCCTTGAACTTTTTTCAAAAAATAGCGAGAAATGTGATATATTTATGATAAGAAGAATGACGTTTTTAGGAGGCGAGAAAATGACAGTTGAAGGATATTTTGACGGAACTGCGGTACGGACGCTAGAACCGGTGGATTTGAAGCCACAGCAAAAAGTGTTTATTCATATTCCAAACAGTGACTTTTCAGAATCAGAAAATAATCAAATCGAAAAAAATTTGGCGGCTGTTCATTCTGTTTTTGGCATGCTTTCTAACGATGAGACAAATGCAGTAGATGATTCAATAAAAACAGGAATCAAACTCAAGGAAATTGATTTATGACATATTTGCTAGATACAAACATCATAAGTTATCTTCTCAAAGGCAAAAAGCCTGTTTTAAGCAGAATTGAGGAACTGATAGAAAACAAAAATGAAATTCTGATTCCAAGTATTGCATATTACGGAATAAAACGAGGACTCATAGCAAGCGGAGCAACAACAAAGCTGAACCGATTTTTAAATTTTGCTTCTGAAATAGGAATTGTAGAATTGACTCTTTCTACGCTTGATATTGCAGCTCAAGTTTATGCAAATTTACAAGATACTGGGGAATCTTATAGAAGATGACGACATTTTCATCGGTGCAAGTGCTCTTGAGCGTGATGCGATTCTTATCACAAACAACAAAAAGCATCTCGGACGAATCAAAGATTTGAAACTTGAAGTTTGGTCATAAAATTCAACCTTTTTCACTCTACCACCAAATGTTATACTTTCTGTGATAAAATAAATTATTATGGAAAACAAAAAATCACAAGCAAGAGATTATCGGGTCAAGCCCGATAATGACACTGAAGTCAAGTTTGACAATGACAAAACTCAAAAATCATCAGAACGCATGAGAATCAATTATCAGATGATGGTTCGGCTTCCGAAAATTCACGCACACATCAAAAGCAAAAAATATCCGAATAAAAACGACATCATAAAATATCTTGAAAAAAATCGGGCTGCCGCACTACAGCTTTATGACAATCACGCGCGACTTGGAATTTCTAGAAAACACGCTGAACGCTCCGATTGAATATGATTTTACTCACAAAGGATATTTTTACACAAAAGATTTTAATCCAGATTTTCAAAATCGTCTTTCGCAAAAAGAACTGAACACGCTTTTTCAAGCAAAAATTTTGCTTTCAAACTACAAAAATACGCCGTTTTATAAAAACGCAAGCGAAATTATAGATTTGCTCACGTCAACTTCGACAAACGGAAAAAATCCTAACTTGATAAAGCGGATTGCAGTTGCTCCTACGGCGGAAATTTCAGTTTTAATCGATGAAAAACTTTGGAATGTGATTCAAGATTCGCTCGCGAAAAATCAAGTTTTGCAGTTTGACTACACTGACCGCTGGGGACAAAAAACTGAAAAACGAGAGCTTTGTCCGTATCAACTTGTTTTGGAAGATGACATTTGCTATTTGTTCGGATTCGACAAGTTGCGTAGCTCCGAGAGGATTTTCTCTCTTTCGCGGATAGAAAATGCT
>CAZLXK010000123.1:0-7572 GCA_964563305.1 uncultured Treponema sp. | reverse complement strand
TGGCTATAAACACATTCATTTAATCGGCGTTGGCGAGCCAAATGTAAACCGAACAAATCGCAAAAATATTTTTATTTATGTAAACGGACGAAAAATTCAAGAATATTCTTTAATTCAAGCGATTGAATATGGTGCAACTGGATATTTTCCAAACGGATTGCATCCAGTCGCTTGCCTTTTTGTAGAAATGGATCCGAGTTTGGTGGATTTTAATATTCATCCGGCGAAAAAAGAAGCTCGTTTTAAGGATTTGAATTCTTTGCATCACGGAGTAAGTGAAAGCGTTAAAAAGTTTTTTAAGCAATACACAGTTAAAAATTTTGTTCAGGAAAATGATGATTTTAATTCTTTGCAAACTGATTTTTTTGGCGGAAATAAAAATGATTTTTCTAAATTAGAAAATGAAAACTTAGCAAAAAAAGCAATCGAAAATGATGAAAATAAAAATGACGAAATTGATGATTTTTTAGAAAGTTCTTTTTACAAAACAAAAAATTCTTCTGATTTTGTGAATTCTGATGATTTTGTAAATTCAAAAAATTTTAGTGAAAGTTTTACTAAAACGGCGACAGAAGATGAAAAACCTTTGACGGAAAATTTTTCTGCGATAAAAAAATTTGAACAAAAAAATTTGAACGATGAACAACAAAAATATTTTGTAAACCACAAATCTCCAAAAAATATAAAAAACATAAACTCTTACAACGACAGACGCTCAAGTTTTATTTCGAGTTTTTCGAACTTTGCTTTAGAAAATGAAAACGACGAAAATTTTACGGAAGATGCAAAGTTAAACGCGGGAATTGGCAAAATCACAAAAGAAAATTATTTGCAAAATCAAGGCGAAAAAGATGAAGATGGTTTTAGGTTTGTTGGATCTTGTTTGGGAACTTTTTTGATTGCTGAAAAAAATGATGTTCTTTACATAATTGACCAACACGCGGCTCACGAAAGAATTATTTATAATCAGTTGATGGAAAAATCTGGCGAAAAGCAAAATCTTTTAATTCCTTACGTGATTGAAACTTCGTCGGCTCAAGATGACAACTGGATTCAAGAAATTCAAGAAAGCTTAAATGAAGCGGGCTTTTCTTGCAAAAAACTTTCTGACGGAAAATGGGAATTTACTACGGTTCCAATTCGCTGGAAAGGAAACGAAGCGGCTCTTGCTCACGACATTTTGGACAAAAGAATAAATCCTAAAGATATTTTACATTCGGTTTTGGCTTCTACTGCTTGCCGAAGTGCTGTTATGGACGGAACTGTTTTAGATGAAAAAACTGCGACACAACTTGCACGCCAAGCACTTTTGCTCGAAGATCCGCACTGCCCTCACGGACGACCAGTTTTTACAAAAATCACCAAACGTCAACTTTTTGAATTGGTGCAGAGAATTTAACCGACATCGTGTCGGTTTCAAGAATTTGCTTCGCAAATTCTCAGTATCTTTGCAGTTTTATGACGACATCCTTGTCGCCATTTTCTGTCTTACAATCAACTTTTGAAGTAAACGCACCGAACTGCCAGTTCTCGCAACGTAGTGCGGAAGCCGTTTTATTTTATCGCAAAAAGTGTCTGTCATTCCGAACTTGATTCGGAATCTGTTTATTGACAGATGCTGAAACAAGTTCAGCATGACGTATGCTTATCAAAAATCACTTTGAAATTGAAGAAAGTAAACTTGCAACTTCGCTTTTCTTAAAATCTGGAGATTTTTCTTGAAGATAAACCAAATATTTTTCGGCACTTTCGTTGTCGCCTAAAGAAATACAAACTTGCGATAATTCCAAAAAAGCGTCCCAGTTTGTATTTTCGGCTTTTACTAAATCTTCGTAAACCACGCGAGCCATATCGAACTGACGATTTTGTGCGTAAGCCTTTGCCAAATTTGCTCTAACAAGATTATCTCTTGGCTGAATTTTTAATGCATTTTGATAATATTTTATTGCACTAGAATAATCGCCTTTTTGAACGTAAGCATTTCCAAGATTATTGTTAATTTCAAAATTTTGAGGATCAGAATCATAAGCAACATTTAAAAATTTTGTTGCGTTATCATAATCTTTTTCATTTAAGCACAAAACTCCAAGATTTTGGTTTGCCTTTAAATGATTTGGTTGCAAATCTAAAACTTCTTTGTAAAGCAAAATCGCTTGCTCAGTTTTGTTCATGTTTTCTTCAATAAGTGCGTAATTATAAATTATTGCAGCTTTTTGACTTGCATATTTGCTTAAGTTTATATTTTCGTAAGCTTTTTGTGCATAATTTTCAGCGGAATTATATTTTCCTTGAGAAATCAAAACGCTAGAAAGATTGTAATATGTTATTAAATTTTCTTCTTCAGAATGTGAATAACTTAATGCTCGCATATAATTTTCTTCTGCAAGTTTATAATTTTGTGCTAAAGAATAAACATTTGCGAGTTCTTGATAAGAACTTGATTTTGAAGAATCAATTCTGATTGCTTGATTTAACGCTTGAACCGCTCCGCCATAATCTTTTTGATTTTTCAAAAGGCTAGCTTCGGCCAAATAAGAATTTTCATGATTAGAATTTATTTTGTGAACATTTCTGTAAGATTCCAAAGCCAACTTTTGATTATTTAACCTTTCACTTACAACGCCCAAATTGTAAAACGCTCTGTAATTATTTGAATTATATTTTGTGCTTGTTGTAAACGAAACTTGAGATTCGCTGAATTTTCTTTGCTGAAACTGAACGCGACCAAGTTGATAGTAATATTCGCTTAAATCAGAATTTTCTAAACTTTGATCTTCTACAGCAGATTTTAATTCTCGCTCTGCAGCCGACCAATTTTTTTCTGAAATATAATCCATCGCTAAAATGTAATGACTTGCTCCATCTTGCGGATTTTTTTCAAGCGTTTCCTTTGCGTAAGAAAGTGCGTTTTGTGCCGATTTTGATTTTTCAGGTTCATTTAAAATATCAGAAGAATTTTGCAAAGATTTTGCAATTTCGCTTAATTTATTTGCCTGATAATTTTCTCCAAGCGAATCATTTTGCGACAAAAGTTTTTTTGCATTTTCAAAATCATTTAATGCTCCGTTTACATCGCCCGCCGCAAGTTTTACTTTTCCGTCAGAAATCAATTTTTCAATTTGAGTTTTACTTTTTGCGATTTCTGCTTGCCTTTGTCTTTCTTGCTCAAGTCTTTGTGCATTTTCTTGTTCACGCTTTTCTTGCTCAAGTTTTTGTTGTTCGGCAAGTTGCTGATTTCTTTGTGCTTGAAGTTGCGCTTGACGCTGCTGTTCTTCTTGTTGTTTGATTAAATTATTTAAAGCGTTTGCAGTTGCGTCGTTATTTTGTTGCTGGCGAGAAAGTTCTTGTTTTAAAGAATCCAATCCGCTTTGCATAACCTCGTTTAAGGAACTTGTGTCTAAATTTACAGAAATGTCGCCTTGATTTTCAGACGATTGATTTTGAAGATTTTGAGAACTTTGCTGATTTTGTAAATCTGAAGATTTTTTTCCTTCAGCGGCAAGAAGCAAAAGTGAATCTGCGTCTTTGTCGTTTGGATTTTTGATTAAAAGTCCGTTTAAAAGCGATAAAGCTTCGTCATACAAACCTTGATCAATATATTTTTGCGCAAGTTTTAGCGTATTTTCTCGCTCTTGATTTTGATTTGTTAAAATTTCTGAACTTTCTTGCGATTTTTTTGCCGAACTTGAAACGCACGCTCTTATTCCAAAGATTAAAACTAATATTAAAATTGCGGCTAAAATTATTGCAACGATTACTGCAACTTTTTTTTCTTTAGTTTTTAATTTATTTTCGCTTATGTTTTTTTGTGCTAAGTGAGCGTCGCTTGGCTCAGCGGAAGTTTTTTGTGCTAAGTCGGCGTTTTTTATTTCAGCAGCGGAAGTCTTTTGTGCTAACGGTTTGTCCTCTAACTCAGCGGAAGTCTTCTGTGCTAAGCGGGCGATTTCTGTTCCAGCGGAAACTTTTTTTGAAGAACTTGCGGTTTTCTTTGCCAAAGCGGCAGTTTCTTTGGGCGAAGCGTCAACTTTTCCGCGAGAACTTGCGGTTTTACTTCGAGAAGTCACGCTTTTTTCAACAGAACTTGCAACTTTCTCAAGGGAAGCGTCGGTTTTCACACGCGAACTGCCAGTTTTATCAGCAGAACTCGCCACTTTGCTTTGAGAACTCGCAGTTTTGCTCCGCGAACTCGCAGTTTTGCTCCGCGAACTTGCGTTTTTTTCAGCAGAAGCGTCACTTTTTGCCTTAACCGACAGTTTTTTCGCCTCAGCGTCAGTTTTTTCGCGAGAACTTGCGGTTTTGCTTCGAGAAGTGGCGGTTGTTGTCGCCAAAGTCGTAGTTTTCTTTCGAGAACTTGTAGATTTTTTATCTAAACTTGAATCCTCATTCGATTTTGTCGCAGATTTTTTAGTTTCACTTGAAGATTTAGATTTTGCCACAGAAGATTTTGGCTTTGCTCGAGAATTTGTCGCTTTTGTAGAAGAAATTGCACTTTTTGCTCGAGAACCGCCAGTTTTCTTCGCCGAACTTGTCGTTTTACTTCGAGAACTCGCACTTTTCTTAGCCGAACTGTCAGTTTTGCTACGAGGACTCGCACTTTTCTTCGCCGAAGTATCGCTTTTTGCACGCGAACTTACAGTTTTCTCGCCCAAACTCGCAGTTTTGCTCCGAGAATTCGCACTTTTCTTAGCCGAACTGCCACTTGCCACATCTGAACCGCCAGCCTTCTTCGCTCCAGCGTCAGTTTTTCCGCGAGAAGTGCCAGATTTTTTATTCAAATCATCTAAATCCGCCAAATTAGTTTCCAAATTTTTATTCGAGTTCTGTTTCGTAGCCATAATCAAAAGTTCCTTCAGCACCTGCTGACATATTTTCTGTTTGAGTATTTTGCAAAGAAGATGCAACATCTTCAAGCAACTTTCGCCTTCGCTCCGCTTCTTCTTTAGCCAAACGTTCTTGTTCCGCACGCTTAGCTTCTTGTTCCGCCGCTAATTTTTCAGCCGCAATTCGCTCTTCTTCCTTACGTTTTGCTTCTTCAATCGCACGTTGTTCAGCAATTCGAGCCTCTTCAGCTTTAAGACGTTCTTCTTCAGCCTTCCGCATATTTTCTTCTTCGGCAAGTCGAACTAATTCATCATTAAGTAAAGATAAAAGTTTTTCAATTTGCGGACGCTGCTTATCATTAGGTTCAAGTTCCAAAAATCGCTTATAATCAGCAATACTTTCTTGAATTTTACCAAGTTTAAGCCGAGTATTTGCTCTATTTAACACAGGATTTGAATACAAAGAATTCGCACTAATCGCCAAAGAATACCATTTTTCAGCATTTTCATAATCGCCTGAGACAAAGCAAGTATTTCCAGCATTATAAGCAAGAACTTTTTTGTCCGTTCCGCTAACATTCATTCCTTGCTCGCAAACATCCAAACTGTTTTTATATTCCCCAAGTTGAAAATACACAAGAGACAAATAAATGTAAGCTTTAGGAAAATTTTTTGAATCGCAAGCACGCTTTAAAAATTCAATCGACTCTTGAGCTTTGTTCTGCTTAAAAAGTTCCTCGCCACGCAAAAAATCGCTAGAATTGTCAGTAGAATTGTCGCCCGCACTTTGAGCAAAAACTGACACTTTAAAAATCGAGAAAAAAATCAAAACTATAAAAATAAATTTTTTCTTCATTAATATTATTATCTGAATTTTAAAGTGCAAAAACAAGTAAGACTTTATTTATTAAAGAATTTTTGTAAATTTTTGGAGCAAATTCTTCTGTGCTAACCCGCTTTTCAAGGTTTCGGCTTATCGCCTCCATTCTTCCGCTATGCTCCAGAACTCGCTCCGCTCGCCTTTACAATCGGGGCTAAGTCTTAGTACAAGAAAGCGTTAGTTTCCTAGAAACTGTAACTGTTCTTGAAAGCAAGTAAAAAAAGCGTTAATCTATAAAAATAAAACTCAAAAAGTTCAGCATAAAAATAAAATAAAAATATAAAGGACAAAGAATTGAATACAGTTACTTGGGTCGTTATTGTAAGCGTAGTAATTGCCTTTATTGCAGTCATATCAATTTTTATTGTTAAAAATTTGCTGCAACCACAAAAAGTTTCAACCGTAAAAAAACTCATCAAAGAAGGAAAATATTCTCAAGCGGTAAAAATCGCCAAAAATATTCTTTCAAAAGATTCTAAAGATTGGGAAACTCATTATTGGCTTGGCAAAGCGTATCTTTTAGACAACAAACCAGAACTTGCACTTATTGAATATAAAAATGTAAATCAAAATATGCTTTTTAAAGGCGACGTTTCAGAAGTTGAATTTAGAAAAGATTTTGCATCTTTGTGTAAAAAATATAATCAAACTGACGAAGCATTAAAACAATATCTTTTGCTTACAAAAATGGAACCTCAAAATGCCGACAACGATTATAATGTTGGTCAAATTTACGAAGCTCAAGGTCAATCAGCCCTTGCAATGGGATTTTATCAAAAAGCACTTACAGTAAACAAAAAACATTCAAAAGCGTACACAAGTTTAGGTTATCTTTTATATAGAAGTAAACAGTTTGGAGAAGCAAAAAGCACGATTGAAACTGCAATCAAATTAAATCCTTCAAATTATTCAAATTATTATTATTTGGGAAAAATTTATAAAGACAGCAAAGATTTGTCTAGTGCCGTAAAAGCATTTGAAAAAGCCGCACGAGATCCAGAATTTCGTCAAAAAGCACTTATTGAAAAAGGTTCTTGTCTTATGTTGGCAGGTTTAACTGATCAAGCGATTAATGATTTTGACCTTGCAATTCACGCAACAAAAGATCAAAACAGCAAAGAAACTCTTTTTGCTCGTTACTTTTTGGGTGCTTGCTACGAAAAAACTCATAAAATCGAAAAAGCACTTGAGCAATGGGAAAAAATTTACGCTGTTAATAAAAAATTTAAAGATGTTGGCACTAAATTAAATCAATACAAAGATATTCAAACAAATGACGGAATGAAAGAATATCTTACGGCTTCGGCAAAGAATTTTACTGAAATTTGCAAAAAACTTGCACTTGTTGGATTTAACTTAAACGCTCAAAAAATTGAACCTACGAATTTTGGTTGTCAAATGCTTGCCACAGAAGATAAGCAGCAAAATTGGACAAATATTCGACACGAAGTTTTTTTGCTTCAGTTTTATCGCGACACAGAACCGCTTGAAGATAACGCTGTTAGAAAAGCAGTTGATATTGTAAAATCGCAAGGTTTTCAAAAAGGGATTATTGTTTCAAGTTCAGGATTTACGCCCTTAGCAACTTCTTACGCTGAAAACAGAGCCGTGAATCTTGTGCCAAAAGAGCAACTTGAATCAATTTTCAGAACTAGCGGAATTTAGCACTTAGCACAGAAAAATAATGGTGGTTGAGCCTGTAGGAACCCACAAAACTAACACTTAGCACAGAAAGCAATCTGCTAAACAAAAAGTGGCGAACATAAACATTAAAATTGCGACAAAAAGGTCGGCAAGGTAGTAATGAAATTTTTATGCGTTTCAGACATGATAGATCCTCTGGTTTATTCAACCACAGTAAAAGAGCGTTAC
>CAZLXK010000122.1:0-7595 GCA_964563305.1 uncultured Treponema sp. | reverse complement strand
ATTTTTTATTTCTCACAAACACTTAGCACAAGAACATAAATTTAAACTTGCAAAAAAGCCTAGCCGTGATTGTAAAGGTGGCGAAAGCCATTCTTTTTTGTGCGTTTTCGCACAAAAAAGAACGAAGCGATAAGCGTAGCCTTGAAAAGCACGTTAGCACAAAAAAAATTGCTCCAAACAAACAAAAAAAATTAAATTTTAGAAGTTTTAGGTTTAAGTCCCAAATCCGCAGAATCCGCAAGTTTTTTGTAGTAAGAATCAACCATTCGTTTCATATCGTGAATGTTTGCCACAATAATATAATCATCAAACATTTGAATTCTGTGTTTTTCAATCATTTTGTTAAGTTCGTCGCGAGCCTGATTTTGAGAAATTCCAGCCCAACTTGCAATATCCGCCAAAGTCAAATTAAATTTTCGCTTAGTAGAATCTTCTGCAACATGACCTTTTAAGCCATAAATCTCTTCGTACATCATAAAAATATCAGCAATTCTCGCTTGCAAATCTTGAATCAAAACAATTTTAAATCTTCGCCTTTGATCACAAATTCTTTTGCTAAAAAGTTTTAAAAGAGTCATTACAAGTTGAGAATTTCCCAAAACTAAAGTGCCAAAATTTGCCTTGTTAAATTCCAAACAAGAAGAATCAGTTCGTGCAACACAAGTCGCAGTTCGCGGAGAATTATCCAAAATCGCCATTTCGCCAAAAAGTTCGCCTGGATTTAAAACATCAAGTGCTTTATTTTGACCATTCATAGTTTTTACAATTTGAACTTTTCCTGATTTTATAAGATAAAATGTTTCGCCGTGTTCAAATTCGCTAATAATTACATCGCCACGTTTATAATTTTTCGTAAATCTGTCAAAAACTGGAGATGAAAATTGATTTAATGAATTATCTGAAGATTTTTCTTCGGTAGGACGCAATCTTGAAAGGCGAGCTTCGTGTTCCTGCTGTTCTTCTTTTATAAGCGAATCTTTTAAAAGTTTTTCAACTTCGTCTTTATTTGCTGTTGCTGTGTGATGTTCTAAAATTCTATTTAAAATGTCGCAACAAGCGTGATATTCTTCGTCGTTATAAAATGCTTTTGCCACCAAAAACATTCCCTGCCCTGTTGGCGTTTCTGTTGAATTTTTTTTGATGATTGATTCAGTTCTTTTGTGAATGTCGCGTAAATTTTTACTAAAAACTCTAAGCATTTTTTCTGTGACATTTTGTTTTGTACTAAAAATTTTTTCAAATTCAGGAACGCTTAATTGAACCACGCTAGAATCTTCGCCAGCAACCGCAGTTTCAATTCGTGGCATTTGAGCCAAAGCACTTTTTACGCCAAAAAATTCTCCGGCTCTAAGTTGCTCCGTGTTTTCAACTCCAGTTTCAAGGTCAGAACTTTTTAAGAGAATTGTACCTTTTTGTAAAATGTAAATAGATTCATCTTTGTCGCCTGCAAAAAATACTATTGAACCAGAAGAATATTGCATTAGTTTTGGCATAATTTTGTCCCTAAAATCCTTAAAAAATTTACAACTGTTCTAAGGATATCATAAAATTTTCATTTGTGCTATTATTCTGTTTATGATTGATTTACATACTCATTCTACTGCAAGCGATGGAAGCCTTTCTCCATCAGAATTAGTAAATTATGCTTACCAAAAAGGCATTCAAGTTTTAGCATTAACTGATCATGACAGCGTTGGTGGAATTTTAGAAGCGCAAAAAGAAGCAAAAAAAATCGGACTAAAATTTATTCCCGGAATTGAAATTTCTGTTGATTGGCCAACTGGCGAATTTCATCTTTTAGGTTTGGGATTAAAAAATCAAAGTGCTGAATTAAAAAAAATTATAGATTTTGTAGAGCAAGAGCGATTTAATCGAAACATTTTAATGGCTCAAAAACTTCAAGAATGTGGAATCAACATTACTTATCAAGAACTTGTGGATTATTTTCACACAGAAAACTTAGGGCGACCGCATTTTGCTGAACTTATGGTAAAAAAAGGTTACATAAAACAACGTCAGCAAGCGTTTGATTTGTATTTTGCTAAAGACAGAAAATGTTATGTAGACAGAAAAGGGGCAAACTTAGAAGAAAGCGTTAAAGCAATCAAAAAATCTGGTGGCGTTCCAGTTCAAGCGCATCCAATGTCGATGTACGTTTCTTGGGGAAAAATGGAAAATACGATGATTGAAATTCAAAAAACTGGCGTTCAAGGTTTAGAAGCGTATCATCCGGGAGTTAGATTAAGCGAAGCAGTTCGACTTGAAGAATTAGCAAAAAAACTTGATATGATTGTAACTGCTGGAAGTGATTTTCATGGAGAAAAAGTTCGTGCTGACCGAAAAATTGGTTATTCGGCTGGCAAAAAGAAAATTGAAGACAGATTTTTCTTCGAGGAATTAAAACCTAAACTTGATAAACTCCACGAAGATTATTGGTTTGAAGAATAATTTTTTGTTTTACTAAAAAAAAATACGGTGGGTTTCGACCTTGTCGCTTGAAACTTCGTTGCGATTTAAACCACCGTGTTTTATTCTTTCTAGGTAACACTTTATTAGTGAGCGATGCTGAAACAAGTTCAGCATGACAGTTTCTTCAAATCAGCGAAAATCAAAATACGTTTATAACAATAATTCCGCCTAGAACTATTAAATGACCAGCAAATTGGTAAAGCCAAGAAAGAAAATTGCTTGTATGAAATAATCCGCTTCCGCCAAAAAAGTCAATTAAAACAATCGCTACAATCCAAACAATCGCAATAATTAACAAAAAAATTTTTCTTAAGTTTTTTAGTGCAGTTTGAAGAAAAAGTTCCAAAATCAAAAAAACGCCCGAAAGAATTTCAATAATTCCAAAGACAATCACTAAAATTTTTCTAAAATCGCCAGAAAAAATTTCTTTAATTGCAACAGACGCAGCATCTCCGCCACCAGTTAAAGCCCAAATTCCGCCAACCAAGAAAAATAAACCTAACGCAATTTGAAGAATAAATCTTCCTACTGAAAATTTAATTGTTTTTGCCATAAAGCAACCTCCTAAAATATATTTTAAAATTCTAAAACTAGAACTTAAAATTTAAAAGGATTTTTTTTGAGATTTGTAAAAATTCCTCTGTCTGCACCAAAAGGAACAATGCTTGCCTTTTTAGAATCTGGATTTATTAAAATTCCCAAATCTAAGCAATGTAAAACAAAATCATCATATTTATTTTGCTCAATTTTTGTAAAAAGATAAGGACCTTTGCGCAAAAAATAATTTTTTAAAACTGTGTCCCACAAAAACCAATCTTTTTCGCATCTCTCTTGAATTGCTTGAATCAAATTGTAAATTGAACGAGTGTAAGCGGCTTCGAGCGGAGATGGAACGCAAATAATTTCATCTTGAAACTTTGATTTTATTTTTTCTAAGATTTCGCTTGTTTGCGGATTTTCAAATTTTATTGCCAAAATATATAATTCACTTGCCCAAGCAAGAGGCGGCTCTAAAATTACAACTTGCTTTTCACTCCAATTTATAGATTTTTCGTCGCTTGATAAAAGCCAAGGTTTGTAAAAAATTTCTGATTGATTTTCAATCGGCACAAAAACTTTCTGATTAGAATCAAATCCGCCACTTAAAACAAAATTTGCTGCTTCAAAAACCGCCGACTTTTTGCAAAAACACAAAATATTACGCTTGGAATCCAAAAGTGAACTTACGGCTTTTTCTAATCTGTAAGAATAATCTGTAATAAAAGAACCGTTTGCTCCGCGTCCTAAAGCATTTTTGAACATTGTAAACGCACTAGATCCGCCCCAACCTAAAATTGCTCGTCCTTCTTCTTGATACAAATCAGTTAAGCGAACATTTTTCGCTGTGTATAAAAAACAATTTCTTGCTCGTTTTACAGTTCCGTAGCGTTTAAATATTTCTAGTGCAAATTTTTCTTTATTCATAAAATTTTCTGTTCCAAGTTAAATTTGTGGTTTCGACACTTCGACTTTGCTCAGTAACCACAGGCTCAACCACCGATTCTTTCATCTACAATGCAGCGAGACGTTTTGTAACAAGTTCAGTGGCAGTTTTTGGATTTACTTTTCCGCCACTCGCTTTCATAACTTGTCCCATAAGCCAACCGACAACATTTGTTTTTCCATTTTTAAAATCAGAAACTGCTTTTGGATTTTGTTCAATCACTTTGTCAACAATTTGCTCGATTGCTCCAGAATCTTGAACAGTTTCCATTCCTTCTTCTTTTATGATTTGAGAAGGCATTTTTTGAGTTTCAAGCATCTTTGCAAAAACAATTTTTCCTTGTGCACTGTTGATTTTTTTATCAGAAATTGCATTTACAAGTTCAGTTATATGTTGCGGCGTAATTGAAACATCATTTATATTTTTTTTCTGTTCATTTAAAACCGCCAAAAGTTCAGCAAGAATCCAGTTAGCAACTTTTTTTACATCTTTTGCATTTTTTGCCGCTTCTTCAAACCACATTGCCAACTCTCGCGTGCTTGTCAAAGTTTCTACATCAAAATCACTTAAACCATATTCTTTTTTAAGCCGAGTTCTTTTTGCTTCCGGAAGTTCACCAACTTTAGAACGAGCTCTTTCAATAAGTTCGTCGCTCACGCTAAAAGGTTTAATGTCTGGCTCAACCACAAATCTGTAGTCAACAAAGGAATTTTTTGTTCGCATTATTTGAGTTTTGCCATGTTCTTCGTCCCAGTTCATTGTGTTTTTGTAGCCAGGAACAAATTCTTGTCGATCTTCTTGAAATTCTTTTAACTGACGATTTGCTTCGTAATGACACGCTTCTCGAATTGCCTTAAATGAGTTTAAGTTTTTAATTTCGCTGATTGGAGTGTGATATTCTTTGCCGTTTTCCCAAATATTTAAGTTCAAGTTTGCATCACATCTCATATTTCCTTCTTCGAGATTTCCGTTTGTAACTTTTACGTAGCGCAAAATTTCTTGAACAGTTTCCATAAAAAGTGCGGCTTCTTCTGGACTTGTCATATCAGGCTTTGTTACAATTTCAATCAGCGGAGTTCCAGAACGATTATAATCAATGTAAGAATGTGCGCCTTGCAAGTGAAGTGATTTTCCAACATCTTCTTCCAAGTGAATTCTTTCTATGCGAACTCGTCGATATTTTTTGTCTTGAGAAATACAATTTTCGCCAATAAAATTTTTTTCTCTGCAATTCTCGCCGCCAAATTGCTGATCTTGAGGATATTTGTGAAGTGGCAAGTCAACAAATCCGTTTGTACAAAGTGGAATATCGTATTGTGTAATTTGATAACCTTTTGTTAAGTCTGGATAAAAATAATGTTTGCGATCAAACTTTGTAAACTTTGCAATTTGACAATTTAATGAATGCCCGGCAACTGCACCAAGTTCAACATAACCTTTTGAAATTCGCGGAAGTGCTCCAGGCAAACCTAAGCAAACTGGACAAACTCTTGTGTTTGGAATTCCGCCGTATTTATTTTCGCAAGCACAAAATGCTTTAGTTTTTGTTAAAAGCTGAGTGTGGATTTCGCATCCAATTACAATTTCCCATTTATCTATAGCCATTTTTTTCTCCAAAATTATCCGCAGATTTTTTTATTTTACTGGAACGCCACAAAACTCGTGATCTTCTTCCCAATTTTGTGCAAGTCGCAAGATTTTTTCTTCGTCAAACATTTTTCCTACAAACTGAATTCCAACTGGCATTTTTCCATTTTCTTCACTTGTAAAACCAGCAGGAACGCTGATCGAAGGAATTCGCGCTAGATTTACAAAAGTTGTAAACAAATCACTTAAATACATTGAAAGAGGATCGTCATATTTTTGACCAAGTTTAAACGCTGGAGTTGGACAAGTTGGACACAAAATCAAATCATAAGATTCAAAAAGTTTAGCAATTTCTCGCTGAATACGAGCACGAACCGACATTCCTTTTTTATAAGTTGAACCTGAAAATTGCTCAGACAAAACATAATTTCCAATAATAATTCGCCGCTTAACTTCTGGCCCAAAACCTGCCGAGCGCGTGTCTTTGTAAAGTTCATCATAACCGTGACCATTATCAACGCGAGCACCATAACGAATTCCATCGAAACGGCTCAAATTTGACGCTGCTTCAGAAAGTGCTAAAACGTAATAACTTGCAATCGAAGCGTCTAAAATTGGCAAGTCAACAACTTCAAGTTTTGCACCTTTTTGTAAAAACCAAGATTTTACATTTTCAAAAACTGCATTAACGTCGCTGTCCATTCCTTTAGTTTCCAAAAATTGCTTAGGAATTGCGATTTTCATTTTGCTGATTTCTTGTGCTGAATAAGATTTTAAGTTTTTTAAGACGTCAGCGTTTGGAAGTGAAGCACTTGTGTCATCATAAAAATCAACGCCAGCCATAACGCTTAAAGGCAAAGCAATGTCGCTTGGCGTGTGACCAATAATTCCAACTTGATCGAGAGACGAACCGTAAGCAACAACGCCCCAGCGAGACAAAACTCCGTAAGTTGGCTTTAGTCCGTAAACGCCACAATAACTTGCAGGCAAGCGAACCGAACCGCCAGTTTCTGTTCCTAAACCGAACAAAGCTTGATTTGCCGCAACCGCCGCAGTTGAACCACCAGAAGATCCGCCAGAAACATATTCTCTGTTGATTGGATTTCTAGTTGGTCCGTAAATTGAATATTCAGTTGAAGAACCCATCGCAAATTCATCTTGATTGCATCTTCCAAGCGGAATTGCTCCCGCTGACATAAGACGAGAAATTACAGTTGCGGTGTAAGGAGCAACATAACCTTGCAAAATTTTGCTTGAACAAGTTAAACGTTTGCCTTTAACAGAAATATTGTCTTTGTTTGCGAAAGGAAGCCCAAGCAATGGTTTTTTAGCAAAAAGTTCTTCCAAAGTTCCATTTTTTCGAGCATCAGCAATTTCTTGGTCGGCAGATTTTGCTTTTTCAAGAACATCATCATAAATTTCAAGAAAAGCGTTCAGTGGCAAAGAAGATTTTTTGTCTTGTTCAAAAGCGTCAACCGAATTTTTAACAAGTTCTTCGCTTGAAATTTTACCTTCTTTTAGAGCGTTTACAGTTTGATTGATTGTATACATAATTTTTTCCATTTTTTTGATTTTGATTGATTTTAGTGTTTAAGCGAAAGATTTTGTGGTTTAACAGTTTTGTGAAAAAACTTTACGCACCTTCGCCCAAAACTTTTGGAACTTGAAAATATCCGTCCATAAAATAATCTTTGTTGATATTTTTAACGTCAGGAATATCAAGTCCTTGAACAATTTTATCTTCACGCAAATTTTCGGCTTTTGTACTTGGATAAGCGTCGTAAGGATTTTCGCTATCGTCATATTTTGAAAGAATTTCAAAGTATCCAACAATTTCATCAACCTGCTTTTTTAAGGTTGCCATGTCTGTGCTTTCTGGAGAAAGTCTCGAAAGATACAATAACGCTTCAAGCGTTTCTTGATTTACAGTTTTATGTTCACTCATAGTTTTAGAGTATAATGATTTGTCAAGTTTATGTCGATTATTGATTTTTTTATGGTTGGTGAGCTTAGTCGAACCATGGTTGGTGAGCTTTGTCGCGACCTTTAGGTCGAT